>JALQYJ010000116.1 GCA_023254175.1 Runella sp.
AAGGTTGAGGATGGCGAAATTTTCGCTACGGGTTCCGTCTACGAGTGGCTCTGCTTTAAATTCGGGAATATTAATAATGGTAAACTCTGACTCAAACTGGCCGAGTTCTTCTTTCGAAGGACGCAAAAACATGTTATGGCAAAACAAATTGTGCCATGCCCAAGTGTTGACCACGGTCAGATTGAGGCGATAATCAGGGTGGTCGCATACGTAACCTTGGCGCACGTACACCGTTTTATCCTCCAAAAAGTTTAGCATTTTTTGGTGCAAAGCGTCAAACTTTACGGCGTCAAATGGGGTATTGATTTCACTCCACCAAACCGAGTGTAACGTTTTTTCGTCATTCACGATGTAGCGGTCTTTCGGCGAACGCCCCGTAAACTCACCCGTGTCGGCCATCAATGCCCCTGTGTCAGTAAGGTGGCTTTCGCGGTTGAGGAGCGAATGTTCGACCAAAGTCGCTGACGGTAAATTAAAATGAAATTTTTTAACTCGTTGTAGCCCTAACGAGTCGCGAACCTCGTCGGTATCGACGAAGACGCGTTCCAAAATCGAGGTCATGTTGGTATGTTGTGTTGATGAAGTGGAAGGGGTTAAAACTAACCAATACAAAAATACACACCAACTCTAATTATAAAAATAGCCGATGGTGTTTTTTATAGTTTTTATTTACTTGTTACGAACATATGCATTATCAAAGTTTTTCACCCTTTTCAATACCTTTGCTAAAAATACACACTTCTCCCATGAAACGCTTGCTGTTCCTGCTCTTTCTGGCATTTGTAATGGTTCAAACCAGTTTCGCGCAACAAACTACCCCGCCTTTTCTCCAAAACCCCAATCAACGTTGGGTTGATTCTGTATTCAATAGCCTTACCGCCGACGAACGCATTGCCCAACTCATCATGGTAGCGGCTCACGGTTATCCTAATAACCCCAAACGAGTTATTATTGACACAACTTTTACCAACCCGCGTGTGGTTGCTCAGTATATTCGCGATTACAAAGTAGGAGGAGTTATTTTCTTCCAAGGCGGCCCTGTTCAACAGGCACAGTTGACCAATTATTACCAATCTATTTCGAAAGTACCGCTGTTGGTCGCGATGGATTCGGAGTGGGGACTTGCCATGCGCCTTGATAGTGCCGTGCGTTTCCCTTATCAAATGACGCTAGGAGCTATCCAAGGCAACGACGAGCTAATCTACAAAATGGGCAAACTCCTAGCTGCCCAAAAACGTCGCATGGGAGTACACATCAACTTTGCACCTTCAGTAGATGTCAACAACAACGCCAATAATCCTGTTATCAACTTTCGTTCGTTTGGTGAAAACCCACAAAAAGTCTACGAAAAAGGCTATGCGTACATGAAAGGAATGCAAGACGGAGGTATTTTGAGTTCACTCAAGCATTTTCCTGGCCACGGCGATACAGGTACCGACTCCCACTATGACCTTCCCGTCATTCCCCACAGTCGTGCTCGGCTTGATTCGGTAGAATTATACCCTTTTCGCAAATTAATCGAACAGGGAGCCGATGGAGTTATGATGGCTCACTTAGCGATTCCAGTGTTGGATACCACTAAAAATGTACCTTCAACCCTTTCTAAGCCTATTGTTACGGACGTTCTTCGCGACCAACTCAAATTCAACGGTCTCATTTATTCGGACGCCATGAATATGAAAGGACTTACCAAGTATTTCCCGAACGGCTTGGGCGATGCCAAAGGTTTAGAAGCAGGAATGGACGTGCTTGAGTTTAGCCCGAATGTACCTGCTGCCATTGCCGAAATCAAAAAAGCTGTGGCTGAAGGGCGCATTTCCCAAGCGGAGATTGACACACGAGTAAAAAAAGTATTGACAGCAAAGGCGTGGGTAGGACTCGATAAATTTACTCCGATTAAAACCCAAAACCTGATTGAAGACATCAACGATAAACAGTCGGAGCTTATCAATCGCCAATTGACCGAAAATGCACTAACCGTTCTTAAAAACAACGACAACGTCCTTCCCATCAAAAACTTAGACAAAGTAAGTATCGCATCTATTTCATTGACTGACGCACCTGCCGTTACCACCCTCACCAAAGACGGGGTCATTGCCCTTGGTACCCGCAACGAAACGGCGTTTACGGGAGAACTAACTACGTTCCAAAAAACACTTTCTCTTTACACCAATATTGACCATTATGTAATCCACCCAAAAACACCAGATAGCCTTCAACAACGCATTCGGACTGCTCTCAAAAGCTATGACATTGTTATCGTAGGAGCACATTTGAACAACATTCGCCCTGGCACCAACTACGGCATTACGCCTACCACTGCAACATGGGTAAAGGAACTTGCGACCAACGGAAATTCAATTATTTCTGTGTTTGGCAATGCCTACGCCCTTAACAAACTTGAGGGAATTACCAATGCTAAGAGCCTGATAATGGCCTATCAGCTTACACCATTTACAGAAGAGTTATCGGCCCAATTGATTTTTGGTGCTATTCCTGCCAAAGGTAAACTTCCCGTATCGGTTAATACTCAATTCCCGTACGGAGCAGGTATCGAAACACCCGCTATCGGTCGGTTGAAATACACTATTCCCGAAGAAGTGGGCTTGGATAGCAAGTGGCTTTCTTTCAAAATCGACTCCATTGCCAACAATGCCATCGCGTTGAAAGCCACCCCGAGTATGGTAGTGCAATTGGCCAAAGACGGAAAAGTATTTTATCGAAAAAGTTATGCCCCCCCAACACCCAATGGTGAAGAATTAGCAGCTCCCCTATCGGGGAGTGGGGGGCTATATGATTTTGCTTCTGTTACCAAAATTGCTGCCTCTACCCTTGCGTTAGCCAAATTACACAGCGAGGGCAAGTTCAATTTGGACGGGACGATGAAAGACTATCTGCCGTTCTTGAAAAAATCGAACAAAGCCGACTTGGTTTGGCGTCAGGTACTCACTCACCAAGCTGGGTTGAAAGCGTTTATCAACTTCTGGCGCGATTGCCGCAACCCCGACGGCACATGGAAACGGCGCACGTTCCGTTGGGGAAAAGAAGCACATGGAGCCTATACGGTACAGATTACGGATAGCCTTTGGTTGCACAAAAAATACCACAAAAAACTGTTTGCTTCCCTGAGAAACTCCGCCCTCAACGAGAAAAAGGAGTACGTTTATTCCGACTTGTCGTTTATGCTTTATCCGCAAGTGGTGAAGAACCTCACAGGAGTCGAATTTGAGGAGTATTTAAAGTCGAATGTTTATCAAAAAATTGGAGCTAATAGCCTTACATTCAACCCCCTTCGCTTCAATAAACTAAGTCAAATTGCCCCGACGGAACGGGATACTTTTTTCCGCCAAACGCTAGTACACGGGCGCGTACACGACGAAGCAGCTGCCATGTTGAACGGCGTAAGTGGTCACGCAGGCTTGTTTGGCAATGCCAATGATTTGATGAAAGTAACGCAGCTTTTCCTTCAAAAAGGCAGCTACGGCGGAGAAACGTTCATTTCAGAGAAGACAATGAATGAATTTACGCGCTATCAATTCCCAGAGTCCCGAAGAGGAATTGGTTTTGACAAACCTAGCCGTGTATACAACGGCAATGCGCCCAAAAGCGCCAGTCCGCAAAGCTACGGACACACGGGTTTTACGGGCATTATGATTTGGAACGACCCTGCTTATAACCTCAATTACGTATTTTTGTCAAACCGTGTTTATCCAACGCGTGACAATAACAAACTGTCTTCCCTCAACGTCCGTACGGCCATCATGCAGGTGGTGTATGATGGATTGGGAATAAAGTAAAGTTGGTATCATACCCCTTAAAAATGCAGTTTCACCCTTTTTAGGGGGTATGATACATTAAATATAAAGCTAGTATTTCAGGATATAGTAGTATTCTTTTTAAAATACATAGAGAACATTAGAATAAACATAGACAGTTGTCTTTACCTTGGCCTAGTCACCTGCAAAGTCTCGCACACCCTTCCTTTCATTTCTCCTCCAAATACCTCTGAATATTTTCTGCAACCTTATCCATCAATCGAATTCTGGCTTCGATACTCGACCAAGCTACATGAGGGGCAAGCAGCAGTTTTTCGGGATTTTTAAGTTGTAAATAGGGATGGCTCGCGGGAATAGGCTCCTGCGTAAATACATCAATTGCTGCACCCGCAATCAAATTATCATCGAGAGCGCGTACCAAATCTGCTTCATTTACGATGCCTCCCCGGCTTGTATTGAGCAACAAAGCCGTAGGTTTCATTTGGGCTATACGCTCGTAAGTAAGTAAATTATCGGTATGTTCATTGAGCGGTGCATGTACCGAAAACACATCGCACGTCGCCAAAAACTCTTCCAACAAAAGGGAAGCATAAGGTACATCATACGTTTGTCCCGAAGCTGAATAATACACGACTTCACAACCAAACGCAGCTGCAATCTGCGCAACTTGCCGACCAATTTCGCCCAGCCCCAAAATTCCAAAACGTTTTCCTCGCAGCTCCCAATAAGGCCGACCAAGGTGCGTAAACATTCGTTCTTTAGAATATTCCCCTGTTTTTACGTACGTATCGTAGTAGGCTGTCGAGTTGAGCAATGCCAACAACAACGCCATGGTTTCTTGGGCGACGCTGTCGGTGGAGTAGCCTTTTACGTTCTTTATTTGTATCCCCAACTCCTTGGCGGCGACCAAATCCACGTTGTTCATTCCCGTAGCCGCCACACAGATCAGCTTCAACGATGGCGAGTTCTCCATCGTTTGACGAACCACTTTGACTTTATTGGTAATCACGACTTCGGCTCCCTCTATCCGCGAGGCGACTTCATCGAGTTGGGTATCGGGGTAAAAAACAACTTCGCCTAGCTCAGACAATTTGATAAGATTAGGAATCTCTCCTAGCGTGCGGGCATCTAAAAAAACGATTTTCACGGGGTATAGCGACGAATGGTTAACGTTTAGTGGCCTCAAACGACCAAGTATTAAAGCAAAAAACAGAATCAAAATAACCCTGTTACCCAACAAAAAATCCCCGCCTTGTAGCAGGGATTTTCGGAAATCAGTTTATTATCAAAACCTTGACTACTGCGCCAATTTCTCGGCAATCAGTCCTTCGAGGTATTCTTTGATGGAATCAATTTTGATTTGGCTGATGACATCCTCACAAAAAGCATACATCAACAACGTCTGTGCTTCTGCTTTAGGAATTCCGCGTGAGCGCATGTAAAACAACGCTTCATCATTAAGTTTACCCGTTGTAGTTCCGTGCGAGCACTTCACGTCATCGTTATAAATTTCCAATTGAGGTTTGGTATTCATCGTCGCCTCGTCCGAAAGCACCACGTTACGGCACGATTGGTAAGCGTTGGTTTTGCTGGCTCCATCGCGTACAAAAATCTTTCCGTTGAACACCCCCGTTGATTTGTCTTTCAAAATCCCTTTGTACAACTCATTGCTGTACGAGTTTGGTTGTGCATGATCAACGAGCGTATGGTTATCAACGTGTTGTTTTCCATTCGGGAAGTACAAACCATACATAAAAGCTTCGCAATTTTGGCCATCCAACACGATGTTGAGGTTATTTCTAACAAACCCACCGTTGATGGTCACCGTTACGGCGTAGAAATGGCTATTTTGCTTTTGGCATACTTGGGTAGTACCAATGTGATACGACTTTTCGGTATCGTTCTGTACTTTGTAGTATTGAACGTTGGCATTTTCTTCCACCACAATTTCGGTCACGGTGTTTGTAAATGCCCCATTCTCTCCCATCGTACGGAAAGCTTCGGCGATTTTTACTTCGGCATTTTTACCAACCACCACTAGGTTACGAGGCTGTGAAGCCACGTTAATGCTGCGAGCATCGGTAATAAAACGCAATATGATAGGTTGTTCTACCACTTTTCCCGCAGGAACATTGATGACAACACCATCATGGGCAAAAGCGGTATTAAGAGCCGTAAAGGCTTCATTTTGATAATTGGCATATTGGGCAAAATACGTTTCCAACAAGGTCGGATTTTCTTTTACCGCTTTACCAAAGTTCAAAATTTGCAGTTGGCTCTCAGGCGAAACAATGTTCGACAATTCTGGATTATAAATGCCATTGATAAAATATAAAACGTTTCCTTCCAAATTAGGAATGGAAAGAGTAGCAAGTTCATTTTCCCCGAACTCCGTTTTCACGCTAAAATCAAACGCCTGCTTTACTAAGTTGCTGACGTTGCTATATTTCCACTCCTCGTGCTTGATGGTTGGGAACCCCAACGTCTCAAAGTTTTGCATTGCCGCACGGCGCGTCTGATGCACCGCTGATTTAGTTTCGCCGTTAAGGCGTCCTTCGGTCGCTTGAAAGTTGGCAACGAGTTGTTCTTTTAAATCGTTATTGAGGGTATTGCTCATTAGTGTTTTTGTAAAATTGTCAACCATTAATTAGCTAAACCAATAACCAATTAACCATTAACTAGTAACTCATTTACATCGTTGCCGCTACTTCCGCCTTAATCCAGTCGTATCCTTTTTCTTCCAACTCAAGCGCCAATTCTTTTGGACCTGATTTTACGATACGGCCTTTGTACAATACGTGTACGTAATCAGGCACAATGTAATCGAGCAAACGCTGATAGTGCGTCACTACGATTACGGCATTCTCTGGTGAGCGCAACTTATTTACACCTTCTGCAACAATACGAAGCGCATCGATATCCAATCCAGAATCAGTCTCGTCCAAAATTGCTAGTTTTGGCTCCAACATCGCCATTTGGAAAATTTCATTGCGTTTTTTCTCACCACCTGAAAAACCTTCATTCAACGAACGCTTCAACAATGAGTCGTCGATGTTTACCAACTTCGCTTTTTCACGCATCAATTTCAAAAATTGCGCTGCATCCAATGGTTCTTCTCCACGTGATTTGCGAATTTCGTTGAGAGCTGTTTTGAGGAAGTTAATAGTCGTAACCCCTGGAATTTCTACGGGATATTGAAACGCCAAGAAAATACCAACAGCCGCTCTTTCTTCGGGCGACATTTCGAGTAAGTCTTCTCCGTCAAAATCAACGCTACCGCCTGTTACTTCATATTCTTCTCGCCCCGCCAATACCGAAGCCAAGGTACTTTTACCAGAGCCGTTTGGCCCCATTATTGCATGGACTTCGCCTGCTTTGATTTCCAAATTGATTCCTTTCAAAATCGCCTTGTCGTCAACCGACGCTTGTAAATCCGTGATTGTAAGCATAATACGTGTTTGTTATCTAGGTAAAGACGAGAATGGTTCTCGTAATACATCCGAAAAAGTTTGCAAAATTACAACAAAGAGTCTGTAAACCCTTGTGATATAGTAACAATTCTAATGAAGGAAAAGTTGGACTAAGGCACTAAAAAGTTCACTTTCATTTATTACATAGAATAAGAAGCTACCTTATCAGTAGCCTCCTTATTGTATTTAGCTAAACTTCTTCTTCAAATACTCGATTGAGTGCTTGTAAGCATCTGCCGTCGCCGTTGCGTCGTGTTTAGGGTTACTTGGATTGGCAAAACCGTGTACCGCATCATACATTTTCACCGTTACTTGTTTGCCCGCGGTCTTCATATTTTCTTCAAATTGAGCTACCATTTCGGGTGAAGGGGCTTTATCTTGCTTTCCGAAAATACCCAACACGTCCACGTTCAACGTCTTGAGTTTTTCTACATCTTGCTCAGGGCGACCGTAATACATCACGCAACCTACCGCCTGCTTGCCTTCCAACAACGCCGATTGCAACGACAACATACCCCCGAAGCACCAGCCTACGCTCGCAATTTTGGCTTTTTTACCAACGTGTGCCAATGCCCCTTGCATGATAGCCGTCAAACGCTCTTTGGGTACCGATTGCATGATTTTACCTGCTTCTTGCGGCGTTGTTCCTACTTGGCCGTCGTACATATCCAAGGCCAACACGTTTACGTCACCCAAATCGTTGTAGAACGTTTCGGCTTCATGCTTAATGTGGTCGTTGAGGCCCCACCATTCTTGATACACAAAAAGCCACTTGTCTGACTTCTTAGTTGCTTTAATCAAAAAGCCCGAAGCTTCTTTTCCATCAGGTGTCGAAAACTTAATCGTTTCCCCTTTGCCCGCGTAGTGATATGCTTCGGGAGCTTCGTGCATGGACATAAAATTGGCATCAGCTGCCCACGCTGCCATGTCGTGCGAGGTTTGGCAAAGCGGAATTGGCGCTTCAACTGGACGTTGTATAAACGCCTGCATGGCGAATATCGCTCCGACGAGAATCAATTTTTTCATTGGTAAATGAGTTAAACAGTGATATATGTTGGTACACGTATTTTTCAACCAAAATTGCAAAAAATGGTTTAAAAATACACATTAAAAAAAATCTCACAAAAATAGTTTATATACTACATATATACTACTGTATTTGTAGTATATAAAACTACCCAACAAAGAAGTAGATCATGCTTTTATGAAGAACCTTATGCCGTTTTTCACCAACCCGTCATTGCACTACAATACCGTGTCAACCATCATTCGGAATCTCGAAGAGAAGGGCTACATCGGGCATCGAACCTACGGAAGCACTTACGAATATTATCCACTAATGTCAAAATAATCCTACCAAAACCAATTCGTTATCAGCAAGTTGATTGATAACTACTTTGACAATTCGTACAAAAACTTAGTATCGTATTTTGCCCAATAGGAATGAGTCCCCGATGCTCCCGCTCAAATCGTCAGTCAAGCCGCTTCTTGGAGCAAGGAAAAAGCGCCAAAGCAGCTCCTTCCAAACGTTCAAAACTCACGTCACGTTGCTAGACCAACGTACAAGGAAGAAAGCCAGTCTAAGGTAGCCAGTCCTGTCGCTCCGCCTCAAAAGACATGGACACTCTTCTCTTGGATTGCGTTTGCGTTAGTCTAGATGATGAACAAACGTAAATCTAGCTGGAAAGCCGTTGGTAAATGGTCTGTTTATTACGTCGATTTGGGTGTGCGCGGCATTTACGAAGCCCTATCGGGCAAAAGTCGCAGCACAAATCGTTGAGAACATTCCTGAATTAAAGCTGGTTTTGCAACCCGAAATGACCAAAGCGCCCGCTTTAAATGATTTCGTACTGGAAAAACCATTGAATCAGCGGTCAAAAGATTCCCTACAGGTTACCGTTAATACTCCAAGTATTGCCGAAGCTGATACTCAGAAATTAGTTTCTTCAACAAAATACGTGTTTTATGAAGGTAATTTCCTTAACTGGTTAATTACCCCCAAAACTAGGTTGGAAGATTTAGTAGATATGAAAAAGAAATTTGCCAAGCACAGTCTCTTTTTCAGTGTATCCGCATTGAAATTAGCTCGTTTATTTATTACAGGAGTGATAGCCAGCCAAAGGCTACTGCAGTGAAAATAGTGGGGGGTGTATGATTAGTGCTCATATCACAGATAACTCTATTGAACCCACCATAGAAGACATTGAAAAGGTAACAATTCAGAATTTCCATTCAGCGATTTTTAAGGAGACGTGGGAGAAAGATAAAAATCAACGTAAAAAATACATCCTAATTTTTAACCAATAACTACCACGAAAACCCTCACCGAGCATTTCACGTTTAGTCTCCAGCAAGTTAATAAAACAAAGACACCTAGGCTCAAATCGAACCTAGGTGTGCTATAAACAACCCATTCTCGCAAGATTTTTATAGTTTGAGTGCTATATTCGGCACTATACTTCTAATGTCTCTATAATTTCTAAGTGGCACACAAGCACAGGGATGTGCGTAGCAAGTACCATTTTTTTCGACACGCTGGGATTGATAATACCCGATAGCCAATCCCGCTTACGGGTAGCCATCACGATCAAGTCCGCGTGTTGTTCGTCGGCGTACATTTGGAGACCTCCTACAACTGAGTCGGCATCTATGACCTGTAAAGTGTATTTTTTAGTACCCAAAACCGCCGTAATGTCCTGCATAAACTCCTCATCGTTAAACACATCTACTTCAAAAGGCGCTCTTACTTTTACTAAATCAAGCTCCGCTTTAAAGTGCTCGGCGAGGTTGAATGCAAACCCAAGCGCATTTTCTTCGGGGCGTTCGAGTTCGGTCGCATACACTATTTTCCGAATCGTACGAGTTTCTGTTTGTGGCGGTAAGACCAATACAGGGCAACTTGCTTTTCCTGCCACGCCAGCCGCGACACTACCAATTATTTTATCCATCCAGCCGCCTTTTCCTGTTCTCCCCATCACCACTAAAATTGGCTTTTGGGTTTTGATTTCTTCCAAAATCACCTCTGCGGCAGCTCCGTAAACGAGTTTGCTTTGGCAAGCAAAACCATCCGCCCTACAATCGTTCTCCCACTTTAGGAGGGTCTCTTGGTTGAGTTTTTCGGTTTGTTCGGCCAACACTACGAGCGTTTCAGCAGGCAGATTGGGATCCACAACGGGCGAATGAAAGGCATGAACTAATGATATGCCCGCGTCGTAACGTTCGGCTATTTCCTGCGCAAACTCCAACGCTCGTTGTGAATTTTCGGAAAAATCTATCGGAACTAGTATTGCTCTCATCGTTATGTGTAGTTGAATTGAACGATGTAAAATTCTCTTTATAAAACTGGAAAATGTATGACTAAAATCAGTTATCTTCCTGATTAACATCAATTAGAACAGTAGATGATTACATATTGTGAATTTTAACCCTAAAAACCACCTATATGAAGCATGTTTTTTCTACGAGTACACTGATTTGTTTTCTATTAACTAGTCCGCTTTTTGCTCAAAAAAATCCTGCTGCAGTGGGATTTGACCAAGTAGGCTCTGACCCCAAAGCCATTGAACTCGCTGATAAAGCCATGGATGCAATGGGAGGGCGTAAAAATTGGGACAAAACCCGTTTTATTGCGTGGAACTTCTTTGGAAACCGAAAATTAATTTGGGACAAATGGACTGGTAACGTGCGCGTTGACAATATCAACAATGACCAAACCATTTTATTGAATATTAATGACGGTAAAGGGCGGATTTTCAAATACGGTCAAGAACAAACCCACCCAGATTCATTGGCGAAGTACTTAAAACAAGGAAAAGGTGCTTGGATTAATGACGGGTATTGGCTTACTATGCCCTTCAAACTCAAAGACTCGGGGGTTACTTTAAAATACCTTGGGGAAGAAAAAACCCAGGACGGAGCCGATGCCGATTTGATTCAATTGACGTTCAAAAACGTTGGAAATACCCCTGATAATAAATATAAAGTGTGGCTTAATAAAGCCAACCACTTAGTATGGCAATGGGCGTATTTTCCCAAATTTGACGCCGAAAAACCTGGCTTTATCCGCCCATGGACCGATTACAAGAAACACGGAAAAATTTTACTTTCGGGCGAGCGTGGCGACCGCGACCTCACCGATATTATGGTTTTTGATCAGCTTCCTGAAAGCGTTTTCACGGACTTTAAACGTCCTGATTTGAGCCAATACGCTCAGGCCAAATAACGGCTCGTTTTACTCGAATTTAACGTAGAAAGTTGTACTTCGTAGATGGTTTATTCGTTGATAACCGCTACTTCCCAGCTTTCTACGGATTTCGTTGCCGTCGAAAAATTGACGCCCACTGCCACCAATTCTTTCCCCAGTGATTTGTAAAGCGTCAAATAACCTCTCGTTTTTACTTGTGCCAACGCATCACAACGACCACGTGAAGTACGAACTTTCGACTGTACGTACACTCCCAACAAACTCCAAATGTTTGTCAAAAGGTTTTAGTATCCCATAAAACGACTTCAATAACTGACGGTTCAGATGCGCAATGGGCAACTCCTCCAAATAATTCACTATCGGCTTGTCGTACTCATTCACCACCACCTTACGCCCCGTCCTGACGTGTAGTTTCGCAATAAGTTCTTGAAACATAAAACCCACTCTCTAACAACAAATCATAACGGCGAGCTTCGTTGCGTAAGATCGTTTTCAGCGATTGTTCCAAACCCACATCCCGCATAAGATAAATCACAAGCGTGGGATTCATCCAACTAAAACCCCATTTATCTCTAATGTACAAACCTTCAAACAGTTCCTGCTTCCCTTCGTACAAGGCCCGCAACATACTCACCAACGACGAGGGCGCGACAGAAAGTAGTATTTCCCCCTACTCACCAAGCGATAAATCAACGATGTTTTATCAACCTAGAGATACCCATCCGTAATAAGCTTCAGTTTTGAATGACCTTACGGGAGCATTTCATTTCTTCGTATGCTTATTGCCAGCAAGCCCGCAGGCAAATTTTTGGAACTAGGTACAGGGGCTGGCAGCGCCACGGCTTGGATACTCGAAGGCACGACATCCGACGCGCACCTTATCTCGGTTGAGTCTGACGAAGCCCTTCATTGCCATTGCCCAAAAGCACCTCGGTACTGACTCTAGGTTTCAGCTTATGCATAGTTTCGGCGAAGAGATGATTTTAGTACTTCCACACAACCACTTTGACCTTATTTTTGCTGATACATAGCCTAAGCCCAACTGGCCCGAAGGCCACGATAAAAAAGCCGCGAATCTCATCCAAACCCTCGAAAATGACCCGCGTTTTCAGCTGGTTAATAGGGCTTCGTAAAAAACAAATCAGCTTCTCTCATCTCTTTGTCAGATACGTCCTCTTAGGTAACCTTTATCAACAAAGTGCATCTTTCTGGCTACTTGCCCTGCTTGTAAAATCACTGTTTTTTAGGAATTTCTTGACTGACAACCACCTCTTGCAGCGCCACTTCAAAATCGGGCGTAACAGTTGGCCAAAAATGTTTGATAAATTCCATGGCGATAAGTGAAAACAAAAGAGGCCGCCATTGTGTGGTGACCTCATAATCTAAGCAATAAATGTATGTGATTAGCTCAACGCGTTCACAATTTCTTTGAACTGCTCTACGTCAATTGTTTTTGCCTCAACTGCCACTTGGCCGCTCAAGTACTCAAATACTTTGTCGTCAAACACCAAATTAAACATTTTCGAGTAGTTGTTCTCTTTTTCGGTGGTTAGGTAGTTCATCGCAATTTTGCGGATGGTTTCTTCCATCTGGTCGCCCAGTGAATCACCGTAGATACCAAATTGCTCACGAACCATGTCTTCAGCGCGCGCAATCACTTCTGATTGCTCTACTTTGATTTCGGTTTGCTCGGCCAATTTGTTTTTAATCAACGACAACTTCAACGATTTTGTGAACTGAGGATAGTCAGCGTCGATTTGCTCTAGCGTAAATTTACCTTCGTTCAATTGGAACAACCAATCTTTCAAAAACGCTTCAGGAAGATCGATTTGGATATTGTCCAACAACAACTGGTCGATGTCGCGGCGCAACAATGAATCTGCTTCACGTGCGTAGTTGCGTTGGATGATTTCGGCTACTTGTGAACGAAACGATTCTTCATCTTCGGCTTTACCTACACCCAATACTTTATCAAAAAACTCTTGATTGATTTCTGAAGGCGCCTGACGAGTGATATCTTCTACCACAAAAGTAAAGTCTCCAGCAAATTCAGCTGTTTCTTCTTCTTTTTTACCAGTCAAAAGAGCAATGGCTTTGTCGTCCACAAACGTATCACGGATGTCAAATGTCACTTCGCTACCTTTAATCAAACCAACAAATTTAGCCTGCGCCTCTTCTTTGATTTGCTTTGAAGGAATCGCCGTTTTGGTAGAAAATTCGCTACCCACTTGTTTCAATTCTCCATAAAGCATATCACCCGCTTCCGACGTCTCAGGGTTGATTTGTCCTGCAAACTGCGTACGAAGGTTCTCGATAGTATCGTTAAGTTCTTTTTCTCCCGCTTCAATTGTGTACGAAGCAACAGCGGGCAACGCCCCGATATTCACTTCAAAATCAGACGCCAAACCTAATTCATAGCTAAATTCGAATTCGGTTGGCTTCTCCCAATTCACGGCATCCGCTTTTTCGCGGTTGATTTGCGGGTCGCCCACTACGGCAAGTTTATTATCACGGATATAGCTACTTACGGTTTCTGAAAGCAAGTTGTTTACTTCATCGATAACAATGCTTTTACCGTACATTCTTTGGATTACATTCGCAGGAACTTTTCCAGGACGAAAGCCTTTCAAAGCCACGCGCTTACTATAATCCTTGATCGTTTTATCTACTTTGGGTTGATAATCCTCTTTCGCTAGTTTGATAGTTAGCGTGGCATTGGTGGGTGTGCTTTTTTCTAACAGAACCTCCATGATATATGTTTAAATTTCTGAATTGGGGAATTTGAAAATGTGCTATAAAAAGAAAATGAGTGAATTAGGTTAGTGAAAAAGTGTGAATCAAATCACTAAATCACTAAGTCACTAAATCACTCATTTAATAAGACTATATTGTGCGGGCGGAGGGACTCGAACCCCCATGCCTTGCGGCGCCAGATCCTAAGTCTGGTATGTCTACCAATTTCACCACGCCCGCAGCGTGTGTGTTTGGGGATGCAAAACTACCACTACTCAAAACAAGATGCAAGCTTTTTTTGATTTTTTTTACATTCTTAAAAATGAAAACTTACTTTCGCCCTCCTTTATCAACTATTTATCAATAACTTACGCCTACCAAAAAGCTCTAAAAAAAATTCGTAAATTATAAAAACTTGTTAAAAACACAACGATTTGCTACTTTAGTCGTATTGAGTACAACAAATTCGGATGACCGAACACCAATTGATATGCCCATCGAAGTTGAAATTGATTTGGAATTGGAACGCCTAGAAATTCTTAAAAGATATCGAAAACTACTACGCGCTGCCAAACCCTTCTTAAAAGATGACGACGCCAAACGGATAAAAAAAGCGTTCAACCTCTCGGTAGAGGCTCACAAAGACATGCGCCGCAAGTCAGGAGAGCCGTACATCTACCATCCTATCGCCGTGGCCCAAATATGCGTAGAGGAAATTGGCCTCGGCACTACCTCTATCATATGTGCGCTACTCCACGATGTAGTCGAAGATACGGACTATACCCTCAAAGACATCGAACATCAGTTTGGGCCGAAGGTCGCTCAAATCATTGATGGCCTTACCAAGATTTCGGGGCAATTTGAATTCGGAACGTCGCAGCAAGCTGAAAACTTCCGTAAGATGCTCCTCACCCTCTCAGATGATATTCGGGTGATTATGATTAAGCTGGCAGACCGCTTGCATAACATGCGCACCCTCGGCAGCATGGCTCGTGACAAGCAGTTGAAAATTGCTTCCGAAACCATTTTTGTCTACGCTCCACTTGCGCACCGGCTAGGGTTGCACTCTATCAAAACCGACCTCGAAGACCTTTACCTTAAATACACCGAGCCCGACAGTTATGAAGATATAAAGAATAAACTAAGGGCTACCAAAACTACCCGCGACCGATTCATCAACAAGTTTATTGAGCCAATTGAACTCGACCTTAAAGAACAAGGATACGAATTCATGATTAAAGGTCGTCCCAAGTCTATTTATTCGATTTGGAATAAGATGCGAAAACAGAAAAAGCCGTTTGAGGAAATCTACGATTTGTTTGCTGTACGTATCATTATGAATTCGGTGGACATCAAGGCTGAGAAATCGGATTGTTGGCACGCCTACTCCATCGTTACCGACCACTATACCCCCAACATCGACCGCCTCAAAGACTGGCTAGCCACGCCTCGTGCCAATGGGTACGAATCTTTGCACATCACAGTGATGTATCGCCCCGAAGGAGCCGATAAAGGGCAGTGGGTAGAAGTTCAGATTCGTTCAAAACGAATGGACGAAATTGCCGAAAAAGGAGTAGCAGCCCACTGGAAATACAAAGGGAACGACACTCGCACGGGGCAAGGTATCGACCAGTGGATTAACCAAGTCCGCGAAATGCTCGAAGCGACCAAAGACAGTAAAAGTGCAGCGCTGGAATTTTTGGACGATTTCCGTAGCAATTTGTTTGCCGAAGAGGTGTTTGTCTTTACGCCCAAAGGAGAATTGCGGGTATTACAACGTGGCGCAACAGCTCTTGACTTTGCTTTTGATATCCACTCTGAAGTTGGAGCACGATGCATTGCAGCTAAAGTCAACAATACATTGGTTTCTATCAGTCAGCCTTTAAATAATGGCGACCAAGTGGAAATCATTACGGCTAAACGCCAAAAACCAAGCGAAGACTGGTTAAAGTTTGTCGTTACTTCCAAAGCCAAGGCTCGAATCAAAGAACTTATCAAAGAAGAAAATAAGCAGTACATCAGCGACGGGCGAAGCATTATTGAAAAAAAATGTAAGATTTTGCACCTTGACGTAACACTAGAGCTCATCAATCAGCTACGTGCCTATTTCAATTGTAAAACCCCCAGTGATCTGTACTATCGCTTTGGGAAAGCCTACATTAATCCTGACGAAATTAAAAAGTTTAAGCAGGAAAAAGAAGCCAAGCAAAATATCCAAGCGAAAATTAATACCGACGACCTCCAAGATGGCAAACAATTTACCAAGGAACTCAAAAAAATGCACGGTGAACGAACCGACGCAGACGCATTGCTCATTGGGGAGGACATGGACAAAATTGATTATATCCTGGCTCAATGCTGCAACCCCATTCCTGGCGATGATGTATTTGGGTTTGTGACGGTCAATGAAGGGATCAAAATTCACCGAACTACTTGCCCCAATGCCCCCGAACTCCTCTCTAACCATGGAAACCGAGTTATCAAGGCAAAATGGACATCTCAACAAAAAATTGCTTTTCTGGCGGGACTTCGCATTGATGGCACCGACCGAGTGGGATTAGTAAATGACCTGACCCGAATCATTTCCAACGAATTGCACATCAATATCCGTTCGATTTCGGTTGAAACCGAAGAGGGGCTTTTTGAAGGGCTTATCAAACTCTACGTCTACGACACTCGCCACCTTGAAGAACTCATTCGAAAAATCGAAAAGGTAGATGGAGTATTTAAAGTAGCGCGGTTTGATTGAAAATTTAGTACTTTTGTTAGTCTAATTGGAAAATTTAAAAATACACCTGTTTAAAATTGAAGGTAAATTTTCAAATTTTCAGATTTCCTTTTTGTAACCATGCCCCAAGCCAAGCACGAAAACTTAGAAGCTGCTAAGCGCATACTCACTGCTTACCTAGAACGTAAGGGCCTTCGCAAAACCCCTGAGCGATTTGCGATATTGGAAGAAATCTACACCCGCGAAGACCATTTCGACGTGGACGAGCTGTATATTTCGATGAAAAACAAAAAATATCGCGTTAGCAGGGCAACTGTTTACAATACATTGGATGTACTCGTTGACTGTGACTTAGTAACGAAACATCAGTTCGGAAAAAATTTGGCTCAATACGAAAAAGCCTACGGCTCTCGTCAACATGACCACCTTATTTGTATGGACTGCCACCAGGTGATGGAATTCTGCGACCCACGCGTGCAGAATATTCAAAACATGGTAGGTGAGCTTCTCAAATTTAACGTACTTCATCACTCGCTCATTTTTTACGGTAATTGCCAACGCGATAACTGCGAAAACAAAACCAAAGCCCTTGTTGAACGACCCAAAAGAGTAGAAGTAGAATAGTGCGTTGGGGCTATTCTCCCAACACCCACCGTGCCCTACCCCAACCCTATGGGCACGTATCACATCCAATAAAATTCCCCTCCAGGGTTAGGGGCTCAAAATTTCTAATGAAAGTTGATGTATTGCTCGGCCTCCAGTGGGGCGACGAAGGAAAAGGAAAAATAGTGGACGTTTTGGCTCCACAATACCAAGTGGTAGCCCGCTTTCAAGGTGGGCCTAACGCGGGTCATACCCTCGAATTCGACGGGTTAAAACACGTTTTGCACCAAATTCCGTCGGGTATTTTCCGTTCAGAAATAAAAAACGTTATCGGAAACGGGCTCGTTCTTGACCCCATCGTTCTCAAAAAAGAAATCGATGGCTTGGCCAAGTTCAACCTTCCCCTTGATAAAAACCTTTATATCTCTAAAAAAGCGGCCGTTATTATTCCTACACACCGCTTGCTAGATGCAGCTTACGAACAAGCCAAAGGCGCCGCAAAGATTGGTTCTACATTACGTGGAATTGGCCCTACTTACCAAGACAAAGTGGCCCGGCAAGGATTACGCATGGGAGACATTCTTTCTCCTAACTTTAAAGATAAATACAACCGCTTAGTAGACCAACACAAAGTCATTTTGAAGTTTTATAACTTTGACTTTGAGGCAACCCTCTCTGAAGCAGAACAAGCTTTTTTTGAAGCAACCGAATTCCTCAAACAGTTTCAATTTGTAGATAGTGAATACATTATTAACGAATCCATCGAAGCAGGCGAAAGTGTTTTAGCCGAAGGGGCTCAAGGTTCGTTGTTAGATATTGATTTTGGCTCATATCCATTTGTAACAAGCTCAAATACAACCACTGCGGGCGCTTGTACAGGTTTAGGTATTGCTCCCAAGTGCATTGGAGAGGTTTACGGTATCTTCAAAGCGTATTGTACACGCGTCGGAAGCGGGCCGTTCCCAACGGAGTTGTTGGACGAAGTTGGTGAGCGTATGCGCCAAGAAGGTCGTGAGTTTGGCTCAACGACAGGGCGCCCTCGCCGTTGTGGCTGGATGGACCTTCCTGCCCTCAAATACGCAATTATGATTAATGGCGTGACGCAATTGGTGATGATGAAGGTGGACGTGTTGAATATTTTCGAAGAAATAAACATCTGTACGCACTACCAATTGGCCGATGGAACTATCACCGACCAACTTCCTTACGATCTTTGCGACGCGGACGTAACTCCTGTTTACAAGACGTTTAAAGGTTGGGCTACTTCCTTAGAAAACCTCCATACTTACGACGAAGTTCCTTCCGAACTTGCTGCTTACATTGAGTTCTTAGAAGCAGAACTAAAACTCCCTATCAGCTTTATTTCAACTGGCCCCGATCGTGAGGCTATCATTCACCGAGAAGCACAGACAGCGTAAATCAGCAGTCAGCTGATAGCAGTTAGCGGTCAATAGTGTAGAGATTAAGCAGTAGAGAAAATGCAAAAATGCCATAGCTTTTGGGTAATGGCATTTTTGCATTTTCTATTTTAACCCTACGCCTTTAGGCTGAGGGTTAAAATAGTCACATATTATTGATAAAATCCAGGATACGTACCTTTAAAATTCAGGATTGGAAACAAAATTCAAGAACGAATTACTGTACGTTTTGTACTTTTCTTCGTTGACTTGATACAAGTAAGCACCTTTCTTCGACGATTTCTGTTTTTCTTTCAGTTTCACCAATAAGTGAGTAGAAAGGATTTTACGACTGAAATTTCGTTTATCGAACGTGGTTTGGAAAATGGCTTCGTAAAGTTTTTGAAGCTGAGGAATTGTAAATTTTTCGGGCAAAAGCTCAAAGCCAAGCGGGTGCAGAGCTGCTTTGTAACGTAGTTTTTGAATCGCCAAATCAATCATTTGGCGGTGGTCAAACAATATTTCATCGGGCATTTGACTCACTGGAAACCACTGAGCATGATGTACTTCTGAAACGCTTGAATCATAATGCTGAACGTTTATCAAGGCAAAATAGGCCACCGAAACCGTCCGTGCAATAGGGTCACGAAGAATATCACCAAACGTGTAGAGTTGTTCGAGATATACCTCTTTGAGCCCCGTCAGTTCGTATAAAATACGTTCGGCAGATTGTTCGAGATTTTCATTAGCAGCTAGCCAACCTCCCATCAGCGACCAAGTATCAATGGTAGAATCAGGCCCACGTTTCACTAGAAGAATGTTAAGTTGGTTGCCATCAAAGCCAAAAATGATGGAATCGAGGGCAACAAGGTATTTAGTTTGTTTACTGTAAGATGCTATATCGAGCATAAAGTACTTTTTTCATCACAGGTTCAAAGCCAAAAAATAGTACTTTTTACCTATACCCCAATCGTATCACTTTCATCAATTGTTTTTTTTTCTTCAATATAGCCAATTATAAGGTCGGCAACATTGACCCCTGTGGTGGTTTCAATTCCTTCGAGACCAGGAGACGAATTGACTTCCATAATCATTGGACCTCGGTTCGATTGAATCATATCTACCCCTGCCACCCGCACCCCAAGTGCTTTTGCCGCCTGCAAAGCGGCTTTTTCTTCTTCTTGTGACAACTCGATAGCTTCTGCCCTCCCTCCACGATGTAGATTTGAACGAAACTCCCCCGTAGTACCTTGTCGCCTCATAGCAGCCACTACCTTATTTCCAATCACAAACGCTCGAATATCAGCACCATTGGCTTCGACAATGTACTCCTGAATTAAAACATTGGTTTTAAGGCCATAAAAAGCCTCAATAGTCGATTTGGCAGCTTTATTTGATTCGGCTAAAACGACCCCTACCCCCTGTGTCCCTTCTAATAATTTGATAATCACAGGAGGCCCGCCTACTAATCGAATCAGTCCATCAATGTCTTTGGCTTGATTAGCAAACATTGTTTTTGGAATTTGAACTCCTGCTTTCGAAAGAATTTGTAAACTTCTAAGCTTATTTCGAGAACGCATAATTGCTTGAGATTTGACGGTAGTAAAAACCTTCATCATCTCAAACTGCCGAACAACAGCACTTCCGTAGTCCGTTATTGAGGCTCCAATTCGAGGAATAACGGCATCTATATCTTCAATTTCCTTGTTTTTGTAAAGAATAACAGGTTTTTCTTCTTCAATAAGAACGTGGCAAAGGGCATGATTAATTACAACTGCCTCGTGACCTCGATACTCAATAGCCTTGACGAGTTTTCGAGTAGAGTATAGCTTAGAATTGGTTGACAGAACCGCAATTTTCATACATTTAGAGAAAAGACAATGTGGGCTATTCACTAACCCTTTTATGGAAAATAGTGACACTCCAACGCGACAAAAATAGAAGGAAGTACGTTGAGTTAGTATTACGTTTTTGTTAACTACGCATTCAGGGCGCGTTCACGTTGCATAAAATCAAATGAAACATTTTCGCGGGATACATCTACAAGAAACCGTCCACATAATAGTTTTCGGCCTAAAAGCACGGGATAACGCATCTTTGTACGGTGGGCCAGCGAAAACTCAGTTACATAGGGCTTTCCAAACAAAATCACCTTTGTTTTAATTACATACCGCATTTCAGTCTGGCCAAATGAGTTTTTGATAGCTTTCAACTCAAAATGCTCCGTTGAAAACTGTTGATGTTTTTCACTACGGTGAGCGGGCAAAAAAAATGTAAGTTTCCCCTCTTCTACACTAACTTTAAAACAGTGAATAGAGGATGTGTAAGCTCCTGTATCTACTTTTACTCGAACATGAGTTAGCCCTAACTCTGGGAAATCTACTATATCGTTCCGACCAATGATTCTTTGTTCAGCCACATTAAGCTTTTTTGTCCTCTTAATTGCCATTTTCAGCAAATATAAAGCAGAGATATTTTACTACCCAACGAACAACTCAACTAATTGTTCTGCCTCAACATCACAAAAGACTATTTTAAATCAGTTACGAAATAACTTAACTTTTACCGCTCAAACTAAATATAATTATGTTTTATATATAGTATAATTATATTTAGTTTGGAGTGTATTCTTTATTTCGAAGAGAAATTTACCTTATTTTTCGTCAAAATACAGTCATTTTTTGCAAAATTAAGCTTATGTTTGTGCACTATTACGCTATAAATTTGTATATTACATAAAGCACGTGCACAAATAGTATCTGTTTCCCCGTTTATCAATTAAAGTTCATGACATAATTCATTAATAAACAGCTTTTTGTGGAAACTATTCTATATTTTACCAAAAACAGAAGTAATCTAGGTTTATTTAATGCTTTTCTAGGTAGTTTTGACTATCAAGTACAGTTCTATTTAGATGATTTCTCGAAGGTCAAAAATTTTTTCATTTTATCTATCAATTATAATCCCAATTTCTTATGACAAAAGTGAGCTACAAACTCAGTTTGCTAAGAATGCCTCTAGCAATGCTACTCGTGGGTCACACGATGAGTAGTTACGCACAAGAAGCAACTCGGTGGCAAGCACGTCAAGAAAGCAAATCGGTGGTATTTGCTAAACTCCAACCTGAACGCAAAGCAGGGAATCTGGCGATTACCGTCAAAGGTAAAATCACAGATGAGCAAGGTCAACCTTTGCCAGGCGTAAGTGTTATTGTCAAAGGAACCTCTGTAGGTACATCCAGCGACATCAACGGGGCTTACTCAATCAACGTTTCGGATGAAAAAAACTCCGTATTGGTATTTTCGTTTATCGGGTATCTCTCACAAGAAATCCCTGTAAATAACCGTTCAAGTGTCAATGTAGCGTTGGCTGTTGATGTAAAAGCCCTTAATGAAGTTATTGTGGTTGGTTACGGAACACAGAAAAAAGAGACTGTAACAGGCTCAGTTGTAAGTGTAAAAGGAACCGACTTAGTAAAATCTCCCGCGGCCAACTTATCCAACTCCTTGGCTGGTCGTTTACCAGGTGTGACTGCAGTAAACCGCAGTGGTCTTCCTGGAGGTGATGGTTCCGCTATTAGAATTCGTGGGTCAAACACACTCAACAACAATGGTGCGCTTATTGTTATTGATGGTATTCCTAACAGAGCTGGTGGATTAGACCGTCTCAATCCTGCAGATATCGAAAGTATCTCCGTCCTTAAGGATGCGGCAGCAGCTATTTACGGTTCACGTGCTGCTAACGGGGTTATTCTTATTACGACTAAACGAGGAAAAACGGGAAAACCAGAACTTTCGTATTCTCTTAACCAAGGCTGGTCTAATCCAACGGTTATTCCTAAGTTGACCAACGCAGCTCAATACACGAGCATGTTGAATGACTTGGATATCTATCAGTTACCTGTGTCAGAGTGGGCAGCTGCAAACCAAGCTTACAAAACAACTGGCTCGTTTACTCGCCCAAATGGTACAGTACGGAATGCTCCATTTTCTCCTCAAGCCATTCAAAAATATGCAGATGGCTCTGACCCTTGGAACTTCCCTAACACAGACTGGTACGGTGCAACCCTCAAAAACTGGTCTCCACAAGTTCGTCATAATCTTCAGCTCAATGGCGGTACAGAAAACTTCTCTTACTTAGCCTCATTGGGTTATCAAAATCAAGATGCTAACTACATTCAGTCATCTACTGGTTACAAACAGTACGATATGCGTTTGAACTTTGACGCAAAAATCAACAAGTACGTAACTATGACTTTGGGTGTAGTAGGGCGTCAGGAAGCGCGTCAGTACTCTACACAATCTCCTGGGGCAATCTTCCGGATGTTGATGCGTGGCAAACCCCAAGAGCCTGCTTTCTGGCCTAATGGCCTTCCTGGCCCCGACATTGAAAACGGACAAAACCCTGTCGTAATCACGACTGACTTGGCTGGTTATGACAAGGATACCCGTAACTACTTCCAGTCAAATGGACAAATTGACATTAAAATCCCTGGTGTTGAAGGTCTTAAATTGAGTATGAATGCGGCCGTTGACAACTTAGCCCAGAACAACAAAACTTGGCTTATTCCGTGGACACTTTACCAAAAAGGTTCAGGATTGGATGCCAACGGAAACCCTAACCTTGTTCCTGCAAAACGTGGGCCTGCTGACCCAAGTTTGAACCAAGCCAATATCAATCAGCTCAATATTTTGTTGGGAACGGTTCTTTCTTACGATAAAACGATAGGTAATCATACCCTCAATGTATTGGCAGGTACTAACCGCGAAACAATCAAAGGGGATAACTTCTCTGCATTTCGCCGTTTCTTCCTTTCTACAGCATTGGATCAGATGTTTGCAGGGGGGGATTTACAACGTAACAACAACGGTGGCGCATTTAACACGGCTCGTATCAACTACTTTGGTCGGGTAGGTTATAACTTCAAAGAGAAATACATTGCCGAGTTTTTGTGGCGATATGATGGTTCTGATATTTTCCCTGAGCAAACTCGTTACGGGTTTTTCCCAGGTATCATGGCAGGATGGGTTCTTTCGGAGGAAAGTTTCTTCAAAAAAGCATTACCTGCAGTTAATTTCTTAAAACTTCGCGGTTCAATTGGTCAGTTAGGGAATGATCAAATTCCTTCCTATCAGTACCTTTCAACCTACGGATTCAGAAGCTATATTTTAGGCAACGCCGAAGCAAAAACATTGTTTGAAGCTCGTATTCCAAACACATCTATCACTTGGGAAGTGGCAACTAACTCTAACTTAGGTTTGGAAGGACAATTGTTTAATGGCAATGTTTTCTTCGAGTTTGATGTGTTCAATAACAAGCGAACAAATATCCTTTGGACTAAAAACGCATCTGTTCCTCAAAGTACAGGCTTGACCCTTCCAAGACAAAACTTGGGAGAAGTAGCAAACAAAGGCTGGGAGTTTAACATAGGGTACCGCAACCAGAAGGATGGCTTCAAGTACAATGTAAGTGTGAATGGTGGCTATGCTCAAAACAAAATTTTGTTCTGGGACGAAGCACCTGGCGCACCAGAGTGGCAACGCACCACTGGTAAACCCATGTTTACTTACCAGACATACCTTTATGACGGTGTATTTAAAGACCAAGCGGCAATTGACGCCAATACTATTGACTACAAAGCCATCGTAAATACGCTACGTCCAGGTGATATGAAGTACAAAGACTACAACGGTGATGGTAAAATCACGCCTGACGACCAAGTACGTAATAACTTCACTAACATTCCTTTGTTTACGGGCGGAGTTAACCTTTCGGCCAGCTACCGCAACTTTGACTTAACGGTTTTGATTCAAGGAGCGGCTGGAGCTAAACAATTTGTAAGTGCTGCTGAAATGGGTAACATTGGTAACTACTTGTTAGATATATACCAAAATCGTTGGACGATTGACAATCCAAGCGACAAGCATCCACGTATTGCTAACCGTAACGACCAGTATTTCTCTACAAACAACGACTACTGGCTCAGAAGCGCTGACTATGTGCGTTTGAAAAACTTAGAAGTAGGATATAACATTCCTTCTACCTTGGTAAGAAAAATAGGTATGAATACCCTAAGAGTTTATTTCAATGGTTTAAACCTTTTCACTGTTGATAAGTTAAAAGTATTTGACCCTGAAACTGATAACTCGACTGGACAGTATTACCCTCAGCAGAAAATCTTGAACGTAGGTCTTGTTGCTGCATTCTAACAACATAAACCAGAGCAAAATGAAAAGATATAAACTTTTAGTAGCGTCACTTATCGCCTTTTCGGTAGTTGTGACCAGTTGTAATGATGACTTTGTAAATACAGAGCCACTTAATGAACTTTCGGAAAACACCGTATGGACCGATGCTGCGTTGGCAGAAGCCTTCGTATCTGAAATCTATGCAGGTTTCGGTAATGGAGGCTTCGACGAGCAAATGTTGGCCTCATTAACCGACGAAACTATTTTTACGCACCCTGGGCGTGGTATTACAACCATCACTGAGGGCCGCTCTAACCCTGCCGATATTGGCTGGGTAAACGGAACTCTCAGCTGGCAACAAATGTATTTACGCATTCGTGCTTGTAATCTTGCCCTTAAAAACTTGGCTAGTCCTAAGTTTACCAACACCAGCAATATTGTTGAGCGCTTGACGGGTGAAGCTAAATTTATGCGCGCCTATTTTTATCACCAATTGGCACGCTACTATGGTGGTGTTCCTCTCATTGATCGTGCCTACGACTTGGGCGAAGCCGATTATATGACCACTCGTAACACTTGGGCTGAGACGGTGGCCTTCATTGTAAAAGATTTGGACGATGCCGCTGCATTATTAAAAGGCAAAAGCATGGCCGCTGGCCGTGCTAACGAAGCGGCTGCTTTAGCGTTGAAAGCTCGTATTTTAACTTACGATGCCAGCGACTTGCATGATGCCAACAAAATGAAAGCACAGTCAACCACTCTTGCTGGATTTAGTAAGCCTGAACTCATTGCCAATACTACTGGTACTCAGGCAGAACGTTGGCAAAAAGCAAAGGCGGCGGCAAAAGCTGTCTTGGATTTGCCTGGATACGGTAATTTGCTCAACCTAACTGCCCCTGTAACGGCACAACAAGGAACGACCAACTACATGAACAACTCGCTTTCGAGAAACGGAGGCCAAAATGAATTGTTGATGGCTCGTTATTTTATCAATGCAAAACAAGAAAACGGTGGCCGTCAAGGTTTGTTTAATGGCCCTAATGGCTACAATAACTGGGCTGGTAATACGCCGATTCAGTTGATGATTGATGACTACGAGATGATGGATGGTACTAAATTTGACTGGAAAAATCCTGCTCAAGCTTCTGACCCGTACGTGAATCGTGATCCACGTTTCTACGCTTCGATTTTGTTTGAAGGTTCACCTTGGAAAGTTCGTAGCAATGCCAACTTGCCTCGTGACCCAGCTAGTCAAATCCAAACTGGCCGCTACGAAATTGTGAATGCTTCGGGAGCAAAGGTAACTCACTTTGGCTTGGATACACGCCAAAGCCCCATCGAAGACTGGAACGGAAGTTACACAGGATATTATATCCGTAAGTTTACAGACCCTAACCCTGCCATCGTTGACCAAAATACTTGGCAGGAAGTTCCTTGGCCTATTTTACGATACACAGAAATGGTGTTCAACTATGCTGAAGCCTGTATCGAATTAGGACAAGATGCAGAAGCTCGTGCTTGGTTGAATAAAATCCGTTTCCGCGCAGGTATGCCTGCCCTTACCGAATCGGGTGACGCTCTTCGTCAGCGCTTCCGTAACGAAAAACGCATCGAAATGTTCTTAGAAGAGCAGCGTTTCCACGATGCCCGTCGTTGGATGATTGCCCCAACTACCCTTGGCCGCAAAGCAAATGGTATCAGTGTAGTCGGAACGCTCAAGCCTGGCAAAGCAGTGAGCATTTACAAATACGATAAAGAAAACTACAATTATTCTTATACCGTATTTGAAATTGACCCTGGTAAAGAAAATCGCAACTGGAACGATAAATTATACTATTTACCTATCCACCGCGATGAAATGAACCGTAATAGTAAGCTGGTTCAAAACCCTGGTTACTAGGCTATTTCAAAGCAGTTGCTTATTTGAAAAAATCTACCTCTGCCTTAGAGGTAGATTTTTTCTTTTATTTTTGGGAAAATGTACGTTTCATGACGCGGCTATTGTCTATCATTACCGTCACTTATAACGCGGAAATCTTTTTAGAACGCACCCTCAAAAGTATAACTGCTAACTTGGCCTCTATTCCCCCCGACCAACGCCTGCTTGTCGAGTATATCATTGTTGATGGAGCTTCAAAAGATGCTACATTATCCATTGCAAAATCGTACCATTCAATGATAAATAAACTCGTTTCAGAACCTGACAAAGGCTTATATGACGCAATGAACAAAGGATTAGGCTTGGCAACGGGTGAGTACATTTGGTTCATGAACGCAGGCGACGAAATCCATGACAATAAGGTACTTGCACGCTTGCTTCCGCTGCTGTCAGCTAAAGCCGATGTCTATTACAGCGATGCTCTATTTGTAAACAATGATGGTTCAGTGGTTGGCCTTCGTTCAGAAGTGACTCCCCACAACTTACCTCGGCAACTTACATGGCAAGACATGGCGCTAGGCATGAAAGTATGCCATCAAGCGTTTATTCCTAAACGAGTTCTAGCTCCACACTACGACGTAACGAATCTTAGTGCCGACATTGGCTGGGAAATCGACATTTTAAAACAATCAACACAAAATTACTATTTAGACTTCCCTCTCTGTAAGTACCTCACTGGCGGCATTTCGGTTCAAAAACATCGTAAATCCCTCATCGACAGATTCAACGTTTTATCAAAACACTTTGGCTTTCTACCAACACTCTGGAATCACGTTCTCATTGTTTTGAGAAGTATGTTACAAAAAATAAAGTAACCTTTTAAACTCAATCGCTACCATGAAGGCTGTTAGTTCATTTTTAGTAATACAGTTGTTGATTTATTCATTGCAAGCACAAGATTTTGTGAAGGTCAAAGCTGGAGAAGAACCTAAAAAAGCAATTCCTGCCTCAGTTCAATATCTCTACCCCAAATTCCAAACTGGGAAAGTGATTTTTTTAAATGGTAACACTGCGGCAGCTCCGCTAAACTATAACTTGTTGTTGGGTGAAATCCATTTCATAAACAATATCAATGACACGTTGTCGTTGGCTAACGAACAGTTACTCAAAGAAATTTTTATTGGAGCTCAACGATTCCTTTTTGACCCAAAATATGGGTACTTGTTGACCGAATCTTCTTCACAACTTGTGATTCAACTTGGCATCAAACAGGAATTGAGAGTGTCGAATGTCGAAAGACTAGGAGGGTATCAGCAATCACTAGGGGCAACTTCAACAAAAACGTATTCTACTTTTGCGAATGGTAACTCATCCGTCCAAAAGCTTGATTCAAAAGGAGACGTTGTATTCAGTAAAAACACAATCTACTATTTTGTTGACCAAAATAACCGTTGCTACAAAGCATCAAAGTCTTCGCTCCACAAAATATTTCCCAAATACAAACAACAAATAGATGGCCGTTTGCAAGAAGCTGAAATAGACTTCCAAAATGAAAAAGACCTAAAAAATATTATTCAATTTTGTCGTCAATTTACTTAGTTTACTTCGATTTCCACTTTTTTATGAAGCTAATATCTACTCTTTATATAGCCTGTTTTGCCTTTTTCCTTATCGGCTGCTCCGATTCTACCAATGAACAAAGCGGCCAAGTGGCTAACGAACCCACGCTTTTTACCCTACTGCCTGCCGAACAAACGGGAGTAGACTTTCAAAATATCATCAATGAAGGCCTAAATACCAATGTACTGATGTACGAGTACTTCTACAACGGCGGTGGCGTGGCCGTGGGCGACCTCAACGGCGATAAGCTCGAAGACCTGTATTTTACGGCCAACATGAGCGATAACAAACTGTACCTCAACCGTGGCAACATGAAATTTGAGGATATTACGCTTCCATCGGGAGCGGCCGGACGCTCGGGGCCGTGGAAAACGGGCGTCACCATGGCCGATGTCAACGGCGATGGGCGATTGGATATTTACGTGTGCCACTCGGGCAACTTGATGCCTGAGAAAAAAGCCAACGAACTGTTTATCAACCAAGGTAACAACGCTCAAGGTATTCCTACCTTCGTAGAACAAGCCGCTGAATATGGCCTCAACAGCATGGCATCGAGCACCAACGCGTATTTCTTCGACTACGACCGCGATGGCGATTTGGATTTGTTTTTACTCAACCACAACATAAAATCGTTACCTGTTCTGAACGAATCGAATAGTGCCGAATGGATAAAAATGAATGACGAGGTAAGTGGCTCACGGCTTTTCAGGAACGACAGCAAGCGATTTACCGACATCACCACCCAATCGGGTATCAATAGTTCGCCGCTTTCATATGGTTTGGGGGCGGGAATCGCCGACTTTAACCAAGATGGCTGGCCCGATATTTACGTAAGTAACGATTATACCATCCCTGACCGCCTCTACATCAACAATCAAAAAGGGGGATTTACCGACCAACTTGGGCAGTCGATTGGACATATTTCGCAGTTTTCGATGGGCAACGACGTAGCCGACGTCAACAACGACGCCTTACCCGATATTTTCACCCTCGATATGTTGCCCGAAGATAATCGACGACAAAAACTGCTCATGGCTCCCGACAACTACGAAAAGTTTGACATGACCGTGCGCTCGGGTTTTCAAAAACAGTTTATGCGGAATATGTTGCAGATGAATACCCCCCTGTCAGGTGGAGGAGCAAAGAGGTTTTCCGAAATCGGCCAAATGGCGGGGATTTCTAACACCGATTGGAGCTGGGCGGCCTTGTTTGCCGATTATGACAACGATGGCTGGAAGGACCTCTACATTACCAATGGCTACCTGCGCGACTATACCAACCTCGATTTTCTGAAATACATGAATGATTTTCAGCAAAATGCGACCAACGTAACCCGCGACGACGTAATGAAACTTGTGCAACAAATGCCTGCCTCCAACGTGGTCAATTATGCCTATAAAAACAAGAAAGACCTGACCTTCAAAAACGTTGGTATGGCTTGGGGACTAGGTCAACATTCCAATAGCAATGGTGCGGTATATGCCGATTTGGACAATGATGGAGATTTGGACTTAATCGTTAATAACATCAACGCGCCCGCTTTTATTTACCAAAACGATGCCAACAAAAAACTCCAAAACCATTACCTCAAAATCAGTTTGGCTGGTTCAGAAAACAATCGTTTTGGAATCGGGGCCAAAGTAACCATTTTCCAAAAAGGCCAACCACAATACCTCGAACAAATGCCCATGCGTGGGTATCAGTCGAGCGTGTCGGGTGTACTCCATTTTGGATTAGGAACAAACGCCACTATCGATTCGCTGCACGTAACGTGGCCCAACGGCACACAACAACGCCTTGCCAACCTTAAAGGTGACCAATGGCTAACACTCAATGAGAAAGAGGCTACGTTGAATCCTTTTGAGGCCACACCTCCCGCGCCGATTTTTCAACCTACCTCCTCTCCCATTGCTTACCAACAACCCTCAACTGGCTTCAATGATTTCAAACGTCAGATTTTGATGGTCAACCCACAATCGTACGTAGGGCCGTGTCTTACCAAAGGTGATGTAAATGGCGACGGTCTAGAAGACGTGTTTGTTGGAGGCGGAAACGGACAAGCAGGCGCCTTATTTGTACAACAAAAAGGCAGTTTGGACGCTGCTCCGCGTTTTGCCAAAAAAGCTCAACCCTCTTTCGAGACAGATGCGAAAAGCGATGCTTCGGATGCCGTATTTTTTGATGCCGACGGCGATAAAGACCTTGATTTGTACGTTTGCCACGGCGGGTATGCTAATTTTCAGCCCAACGATCCGCTTTTGCAAGATGCACTTTACCTGAACGACGGTCAGGGGAATTTTGCCAAAAACCCCGCCGTACTTCCTTCAATGCCTATAAGCACAAGCTGCGTTCGAGTAGCGGATATAAATGGCGACGGGAAACCTGATTTATTTGTAGGTGGACGAGTTGTGCCAGGAAGTTATCCCGAGACTCCGCAAAGTTTTATACTAAGCCCTATTGGCGGCTCAAATGGGGTTACTTTTAAAAATGTAACGGCTAGTATAGCTCCTGAAGTACAAAAAATGGGCATGGTAACGGATGCGGCTTGGCTCGACCTCAATAGCGACAAAAAGCCCGAGTTGATAGTCGTTGGCGAATGGATGCCCGTCACGGTATTTGAAAACATGAATGGCAAATTAGAGAATAAAACCGACGCCTATTTTGACCAAAAATACAGCGGTTGGTGGAATAAATTGTTGGTGGATGATTTCAACGGCGATGGAAAAATGGATTTGGTCGTGGGGAATTTGGGGCTAAATTCCCAAGTAAAAGCTTCTAAGGAACAACCTGCCGAATTGTACCTCAAGGATTTTGACCAAAACGGACGAATTGACCCCATTTTTTGTACCTACATTCAAGGAAAAAGCTACCCGTACGTTACGCGTGATGAGTTGATAGGACAGCTTCCGATTATGGGCAAGCGCTACACCGACTACAAAACGTACGCCGACGCGACGCTGCAAGACATTTTTGATTCGTCTGAATTGAGTGGTGCGGGACATTTGGAAGCCACTCATCTTGCCACTACATTGTTTATCCGTGGTACCGATGGCAAATTTGCTCCCCAAGCCCTTCCGCTCGAAGTCCAAGCATCGCCTGTTCATGCGTTGGTGGCTTTGGATTATGACAAAGACGGTAAAAAAGACCTCCTGCTTTGTGGAAATCAATTGCATACTCGCCTGCGCTTTGGACATTACGACGCAAATTTTGGGGTACTTTTACACAACAACGGTCAAGGGAAGTTCAGTTATGTTCCGCAGGCCCGTTCAGGCTTTATGTTGCAGGGAGAAGTTCGCAGCGTACTTTCTGTTGCTAATTACCTCTTCTTTGGGATTAATCAACAAGGCGTAGTTTCGTATAAAAGCAATTAACGCACGTCAAAAACACAAAACGGCGCACGCCTCCGAATCATGATTCGGAGGCGTGCGCCGTTTTGTATGATTTCTAACAACGCCAAAACTTACCCTCGCATAGTTCGGGCAGCGGTTAGTGATATATCCAAAAAAAGCACTTTAGCACGAGCATTACGTTCAAGATGGTAATAGCCTTCCGTAATTTCTTGAATAAGCAATTCGATGGAAGCAGGCACAACCGCGTTCCCAAATTTTTGAACAAAACTCAGTTCTTCGTCTTGTAAACGAAGTAAATCTTCTACGCCGTTTTGCCACAAAAATAAATCACGGAAAAGATTGAGAGTATAATCAAAAATCCCTTTTTGCTTTTCTTTACCCAAGGCATCAAACTCATCGGCCAGCTTCACCAAAGCGGCAAAATCGCGCGAATAACACTTTCGCATCCAATTGGCAAACCACGCATGTCGGTCGTCCTCCGTTTCTTGCGTAAGGCGCATAGCTTCCGACAAATTACCCTCACACAAGTACGCAATTTGACGCGCAAGGCGTTCGTCGATTCCTTTTTGAAACAAAAACTGAGTAACCTCTTCGTCCATAAAGGCGCGCACAGCCACTCGTTGCGTCCGCGAAATGATGGTTGTCAATAACTTATCCGACTGACTCGAAATCAGCAAAAATAAGGTCTTTGGGGGTGGTTCCTCCAAAATTTTAAGTAGCGCATTGGCTGCGGCAATGTTTAGCAGTTCGGGCTGCCAAAACAACATGATTTTATACTCCCCCTCAAAAGACTTTAACGAAAGTTTATTAATAATCCCCCTCGATTCCCGAATCGGGACAATACCTTGTTGGTTGCCTGTCGCATTGATATAGGCCAACCATTCTGAAAGCGAACGATAGGGCCGTTCCTCCAAAAAAGAGCGCCACTTGGGAGTAAGTTCGGCCAATAAATCCTCGCCTTCCTTAGACGTACGAGGCAAAGGAAAAATATGATAAACGTCGGGGTGAACGAGTTTACGCATTTTGATACACGACGGACACCGCCCACAAGAATCCTCAGGCTGTCGGTCCTCACAATTGACATAGGTAGCAAACGCCCATGCGAGCGCAATACCTGCCCCTCCCACAGGTCCATCAAAAAGCTGGGCGTGAGCAACGTGGTTGGTTTGAACTGAGCGTATGAGGGCGCGTTTGGTTTCGTCGTGACCGATAATATCTTTAAACAGCAAAACAGAACGAAGTTTAATGTAGGCTGTAAAAATAAAGAATGTCGGCTGGTTTAAGGCATTCCTATCTAAATAATCATTCCCACCGAGTTCTTACTATTCTGCAAGACATCGGTGGGAACATGGAGGAGGAAACCGTTTACTCGACTAAGGCAAGTACGACAACCCGTTTCTTAGTTTCCACATGAAGTATTTTTCAAGCAATACTTTTCCAAAGTCATAAATCACGTTAGGAATCATCACTGCAAACTTTCTGGGTTTAAAGAGCGTATTACTGAAAATAATCACTTCTTTTTTGCCCGCATCCATAATACACAAACCTGTGATTTTCCCCCACGGCAACTCTTCCATTTTTGATTCCCCCCGCACTGTTTTAACAATATTATTAGCAACGATTTTGCCCGAAACATCGCTAGGGTAACCTGTTTTGGGAACCGAGAACGGAACAAACCCTTGTTGGAACGGAGGCTTAACGTCAACGGTAAGTCCTGCTGCCCAAATGTTAGGAATGGTTTCGTGACGATATGAAGGCAACACAGGAATAAAGTGGTTGGCGGGAGTGTTCAATTCGGGAGAATTAGCGATAAAATCAACGCCAATAAAAGGCGGCATAAACATATTAAACCGAGATGCTATTTCCTCTCCTGTGCTCAAAATCACCGATTTTTCGGTCACTTCTTTGATACCTACCCCCGTACGGTAATGGATATGAAACATTTCCATAAATTTCTTGAGCATTTCTTCGCCCAGCGGCATTCCTTCGATACCGAAATGGCCTAAGAAGGGTTCAGGGGTAACCCAATACAAATCTACTTTTTCGCGGATATTTTGTTCTCTGAGCCACTTTTCTACGTTGAACAAAAACTCATACGCTGCACCCATACAACCTGCACCTTGCGTAGCTCCAATCACAATTGAGCCTGGGTTTTTCTTAAACTCTTCTAGTTTAGCCCTTGTGTCCATCGCCCCCGGGGGCGTTCCAATATAACATGTGTGTTCTTTGATGCCTGGTGCAATATCAAACTTTACCTTAGGCCCCGTGGCAATCACCAATTGGTCATAACTGTACTCGCCTTTTTCAGTAATCACTTTGTTTTCAGAAGGTATTACTTTAGTAGCGGTATCCAAAACGAAGTTCACACCACGTTTTTCTAGCACATTTTTTCGGGGAACAACGATTTCGGATACTTCTCGGCGCTTGGTAGGTACCCAAATCAAAGATGGAATATATATAAAGTTCTCGTTACGGTCGATGAGCGTAACCTCGGCTTGTCCTTTCAGTTTACGTTTTATTTCGAGCGCGGCTGTTGCACCTGCAAAGTTTCCGCCTACAACAAGTACTTTCATGAGTGTTATAATTAGTTTGACACTCGAAAGTACCCTAACTAGCCTCACCAAACAGGCACATAAGTCATCCAAATACATGACTTATATCACACACATTATATTTTCAACGTTAGGTAAGTAATAAGAACTTATGTGCGGTCAAACCCTGAGAGTGTTACGCTCTCAGGCAACACGTAGACATAGCCAAGTTCAACATCAAGAAATTTGGTGAGGGAGTGGGTTAATATATAAGATAACTGATTTGGATTAAACCAGTTGGGAAGTTTGTGAGGACACTTCTCACCTGAAACCTCCGCTTAGCCATCGCTCTCACATACTCCAAACCTCCCGATACGCGAAATTCATGGACTCTCGGCAGAGTTAAGTCTAAATCTTTCCCCAACAACGGGTCGGAATAAATATTCTCAGCAGGCGATAAAACCAAGTTAAGGTTTTTCAAGGTGACTTCTATTCAAACATATAAGTTCATTTAGCGTTTGTAACGATGACGTCAACAGCCCAACGCTTTGAGGTAGTTGACTTAGCATCGGAGCAAATAATTTTTACCTTTGTGGCAAAAAAGACCCATGATTTTAGAAAAAATTAAAGCCAACGAAATCAGTTTTCCTGAAGTGATTGCCCACATTGAGGCAAATTTTGAGTTTACCCCTACGGCTTTCAAAAACGGAGAAACCTACAATGCCGCAGGTCAAAACTCGGGTTCGTGCAAAGTATTTTCTTTTGCCAAAATAGCTGGCTTGAGCCAACAAGAAACCTTGCATTGTTTTGGGGATTTTTACAACAAAGACGTCCTGGGCAACCCCGACGGCACCGATCACCAAAACATCCGTAACTTTATCAAGTACGGCTGGGACGGTATTCTGTTTGAAGGCGAAGCATTGAGAGCCAAATAATTCTATACGGTGCCTTACAGGCCATGTACTAATTTTCGGTACTTCAGCGGGCTATGCCCCATCGCTTTTTTAAACTCCTTGTTGAAGTACGAAATGTTACCAAAACCACTTTCAAAACAGATGTCCGAAACCGCCTTTTCTGTCGAGCCAAGTAACTGACAAGCATGTTTTACCCTAAATTCAGTCACGACATCAATGAGCGTTTTACGGGTCATTTTCTTGAAATAACGGCAAAAAGCGGTCGGAGTCAGGTGGGCAACCGCCGAAATGCTGTCCAAGTCGATGTCATTCTGATAGTTTTCGATGATATATCTATACACTTTCTGCAAACGTTCCGCATCCAACATTGAAAGTTTATCGGCCGAAAACTGCGAATCAATCAGCTCTGTCTCGTTAGAAGTAGCAATCATGTACAGTATATCCACCAATTGCATCAATTTTTTAAAAGCGTTCAATCCACTAAAATCCATTTTTTCAGCGATAGTATCTCTAGTATCGCCCTTTATAACCATACCCGATTGGGCTTTAATAAGAAGTTGTTTTATCGATACTAACTCGGGTAAATCCAAAAAAACGTCTCCCAAAAAGTCTTTTTTGAATTGAATGACTGTCGCTTTTGCCCAACCCTCGCCCTTCGTATTCAACCAACAATGCGGCACATTTTCTCCTACTAGTACCAAATCTCCTGCCTCGAAATTGCTTATTTGGCGCCCCACAAATCGTCGGCCACTGCTTTGTTCAATCAATGTCAGCTCTAATTCGGGGTGGTAATGAAAAGGGGCATCAAACTGCGAAGAACTGAAATTTCGATATAAAAAAGAGTTTTCAATTGTTGGGGTTAACTGTTCAAACGCAGCCTTCATTTTTGATTATTTTTACCTTAAAATAATTAATTTAAAAACAAATATGCTAAAAATGCACCTTTTTTGGCAAAAAATGGCAAAGTTTAGCTAAAAGAAAAGCCGCAACTTTGTCTTAAAGTTTTTAACGCCTAAAACAGTCCTTACAATGACATCCCTTCTCCATCAACCCTATTCGCTATCGCAAGAAGCCATCGATTTTTATCAAAAAAATCGCTATATCAAACTCAAAAATGTGTTTGACGCCAAAACATTGGCGTATTACGGTGGAAAAATCAGCGAAAAAGTGGCCGAGCTCAACCGAAACGACAAGCCCCTTGACCAGCGCGATACGTACGGAAAGGCTTTTTTGCAAATATTCAACCTTTGGTTGCAAGACGAAGTCATCAAAGAATTTGTGTTTAGCCAACGACTCGCTAAAATCGCAGCCGACCTTATGCAGACCGAAGGCGTACGTATGTACCACGACCAAGCCCTTTACAAAGAAGCAGGCGGGGGTATTACGCCTTGGCATGCCGACCAATATTATTGGCCACTCAGTACCGACAAAACCATTACGGCTTGGGTTCCGCTGCAGGAAGTTCCGCTCGAAATGGGGCCTTTGGAATTTAGCGCGGGGAGTCATAGTATTATAGAAGGCCGCGAATTAGCCATTAGCGACGACAGCGAGGCTAAAATCCAGCAAAAACTACGGGTGACGGACTTCAAACACGTCATTGAACCTTTTGATTTGGGGGAAGTTAGTTTCCACTCGGGTTGGGTCTTCCATCGGGCAGGTGCCAACCAAACCGACGATGTACGGAAAGTAATGACGGTGATTTACATGGATAAAGACATGATTTTGAAAGAGCCCGAAAATGAGAACCAAGTAAAGGACTGGAATACGTGGTGTCCTGGGGCAAAAATTGGGGAAGTGATTAATTCGCCAATTAATCCTGTGTTGTATCAAAACTAAAATAGCCCAAACAATATGTTACAATCCAAAGCCGCCATTGCCGATGGAAACGGTCATTTTTCCATTCAAAACATTACCGTAGCCGACCCACAGGGCGATGAAGTGTTGGTAGAAATCAAAGCCGCAGGGGTATGTCATACCGACTGGGATTCGCAGTCGTGGGGGAAACCACTGGTGATGGGACATGAAGGGGCTGGTATCGTAAAACAAGTAGGGAATCGCGTAAAATCACTACAAGTGGGTGATAAAGTAATGCTCAATTGGGCGATTCCCTGCTACGAATGTTTTCAATGCCAAGAAGGCAACCAGCACATTTGCGAGCGCAACTCGGCGGTCACAGCGGGCAATAAAGTCAGCGAAGGTCATGCTACTTTTAGTTCAACCACCTATAACGATGCTCCGATTGAGCGCGCTTTTAGCCTCGGTACCATGTCCGAATACACCCTCGTACGGGAAGCCGCTTGCGTCAAAATGCACGTTGAGATGCCGTTCACTTCTGCGGCGATAGTGGGTTGTGGCGTAATGACTGGCTACGGCTCGGTCATCAATGCCGCTAAGGTGAAATCAGGCTCATCGGTAGTTGTATTAGGCACGGGCGGCGTGGGCTTGAACGTCATTCAAGGCGCACGCATTGCAGGGGCGGGCAAAATCATTGCGATTGATATCAACCCTTTACGGCTCGAAATGGCCAAGGAATACGGCGCCACGCACACAGTTTTGGCCGAAAAAACCGACAAAGGCTTGTTGAATGCCTCCAAAGTAGTCAAAACCATGACCAACGGACGAGGCGCAGATTATGCGTTTGAATGTACAGCCATTCCCGAACTAGGAGCAGCACCGTTGGCGATGGTTCGAAACGCGGGTATGGCGGTGCAAGTCAGTGGCATCGAGCAGGAGATTGTGATTGATATGAACTTATTTGAATGGGATAAAGTGTATATCAACCCTTTGTACGGCAAGGCCCGTCCGCAAATTGACTTCCCCATTTTACAAGACCTTTACGCCAAAGGTGATTTGATTTTGGATAAAATGGTCACCCGCACCTACTCGCTCAGTGATTTGTCGCAAGCGTTTGCCGACATGCACGCGGGCATGAATGCCAAAGGAGTAATTGTGTTTTAAAAACAACCCGTATGAGTTCATTTTTCACGACTGAAAATGCCTTTTTTCAAGGTTTACACTTTATTACCGTTAAAAGTAATGCGCTGAAAAAACGGGCAGACTTAACTGTTCATACTCCCTCAACAACCGAGGGAGTGCTGCCTATTGTCATTTTATTGCATGGAGTATATGGTAGCCATTGGGCTTGGGCAGTAAAAGGAAAAGTACACGAAACGTCACAAAAACTCATCGACGCGGGTCAAATCAACCCCATGATGTTGGTTATGCCGTCTGATGGATTGTACGATGATGGCAGTGGTTATGTACCTCATAAAACCGCCGACTATGAACGTTGGATTATAGAAGATGTGCTACAAGTAGTAAAAGAGCAGTTCCCGCAAGCGACGGACAAGTCTCCCATTTTTATCACAGGGCTTTCGATGGGTGGTTTTGGAGCAATGCGCTTGGGGGCGAAATACCCCAGTCTGTTTCGGGCGTTTTCGGGCTTATCAAGTATTACTCATTTCAATCAGCTTGGTGAGTTTGTGGAAAACTTCGACCAATTACAATCCGATGCGTTGGAGCAAGACGGTGTGTGGGAATATTTGCTCAAAAACAAAGACCATTTACCTCCTTTTCGTTTCGATTGTGGCAGCGAAGATATTTTAATTGAGTACAACCGAGAATTACACAAAAACCTATCTATCAACAATATACCTCACACCTACCAAGAGTTTTCAGGCAACCATTCGTGGGAGTATTGGGAAGAACACATCGCAGATACGCTGCTGTTTTTTAATCAATGCCTTCAAGTTTAAATTGTATCACTTATTTCCTTCTCTATCATAAGCTCTGGCCCATAGTTTCTGATAACCTTCACCACTGCCATAGCGCAGTGGCACAACTGCATATACTTTTCTTACGACAACCCCATCGTCTTCAAGTTTTCGCAGACTGATACTCCGATGACATCTATTGGGAATACGATTGAGCAAGATTTGAAATAAATGCTGGAAAAACGTGGCTTACCTACCAAAATGGAAGCTCAAAAAAGCTTTTGCTTTCTTATTGAAAAGCACATTCTGCACTTGCATTTAGCAAAACGCCACCCTAAGGAAACTCCTGTAGGGTGGCGTTTTTTTATATCTTTGCAGGGTCGACAGCCTTACAAAACAAACCATTCATGGAAGAAAAATTTTCCCTTAAAGACCAACTTTTCAATTCGTCAAAGGTGGCATTTCTCACCCGTTCAATTGCCAATGTATGTCCTGATTTCGAACACGATTTATTTCAACAAGAGGTTCTTAATGCCTTTCCACAACTCGAACTGAAAGAGCGCATCGCGCACATTCGGCAATGTTTTCGGAAATACTTACCCAAAGATTATCGAGAGGCTACCAATATTTTGCTCCAAGCACTTCCCGCACCTTTGGACGAAACCTTGAGTGACAATGACTTTGGGGACTTTATTTATGCCCCTTTCAGCGACTTTGTGGCGCATTATGGCTGCACCCGCGAGCAGCTCCATTTTTCGTTGGAAGCCATTAAAGAAATCACCAAACGTTTTTCTGCCGAGTACGCCATTCGTTTTTTTATCAACGCTTTTCCCCAAGAAACCCTAGCGACCCTCCTCACTTGGACCAATGATTCAAATTACCACGTTCGGCGTCTTTGCAGCGAAGGGAGTCGGCCTAAATTGCCGTGGGCTCAAAAAATTCATAGTGCTGCCGAAGCTGCCTTGCCCATTTTACATCGTCTTTATGCCGATAAAACCCGTTTTGTTACACGAAGTGTAGCCAATCACCTCAACGATATTGCCAAACTTCAACCTGAATTGGTCTTCACTACCTTAAAACAATGGCAATCGTCGGGTAAACAGGCGGAGAGTGAAATGAATTTTATAACCAAACATTCGTTACGAACATTGGTAAAAATGGGCCACCCAGAAGCACTTCGTATGTTAGGATTTGGGAATAGCACCAACCTCAACCTCAGTGCGGTGCAGTTCGATACACGTGTGAAAGTAGGCGACACACTTTCGTTTTCATTTGACCTAAGCAGTACTGAAACCAAAACTGCCATGGTAGATTATATTCTGTATTTTCAGAACAAGCAAGGAGTGATGACCAGCAAAAAAGTCTTTAAATTACAAACACTTACCCTTCATCCCGAAACGCCTCAAGTGCTTTCCAAACGCCACGTTTTCCGTCCCAACATGACTACTCGGCAACTATACGCAGGAACCCATCAGATTGACATTCAAGTCAATGGGACAGTTTTGACTTCTTTTCAGTTTGAATTGGAAGTGTAAAAATAGACGATTGATTTCGTTGGGTTGTGAGCAACCCGACGCTTTTCTCACTACTTTTTTTATTTTGTCGAAAGCTGACGTAGCTTAGTATTTTGGGTACGAATCCGTTGACAAAGAATTTTGATGATGTTCCGAAGCACTTCGCCCCGTTCGTCCATCAAATCATAAAAATCGCCTTGGTCGATGCGGAACAGTTGCACATCTGATAACCCCACCACGGCAGCGGAGCGAGGTTCGGCATCAAGTAAGGCTAATTCCCCAAAAACATCTCCTCGTCCAAAAGTTGCCAGCTGAACTTTGCCATCGTAAATGCCAACTTCTCCGTCATAAATCACAAACATACTCGTCCCCAAATCGCCTTTGTCAAAAATTATTTGACCTTCGTGGTAGCTTACCTCACGCATGATAGGCGCAATGTTATTCAGGACATTTTCGGGGGTTTCGGCAAAAAGTTCCGTATTTTTTAGAACCATAACCCGTTCCGTAATCGAAACCGTAGCGGTGGCAGATGAATGACTCATAACTCGTAAATCGGGGTATTGAAATAAGGTTTCGAGCGGGATACCACGCAAAGCCAATCGGATGGTCCAATCGGTGAAATGGCGCGTTCCTTTTTGTAAAATATAGTCTTTGATTGTTCCAGTAGCTGTTAATGCCCCTAATTGAGCATCCATCAAACGGATTTCATCGGCATCAGCCACGTTGTCAAGCAACGCATGTAAGATAGCATACACATGACGTGGAACTACATTTTGAAGCAACTCCAGCGAATTGGCGCGGCGTTCCCGCGAACTATGCAACAAACTTGCCTGCGTGCTCAGAATCGACTCTTGGTCGTACTGTTGCATCAACAACCCAAAAATTCGCTGAATCAGCACTTCTTGCTCGTAGTTAAGGCTACTTTTAAGGTCAGGGCTAAGGTCGGATTCGTTCGTAGCGTTCAATAAACGTTGTGCCAACAGAAACTCTTCTTTCAGCAATTGTTCAAAAACTGCGGCCTTACCTCCTGCATTAGGGTAGTTTTTCAACGCCTGCAAAGCCGAGGTTCGTATTGTCACATCGGGGCGTTGTACCATTTCTACCAACAAAGTATGAGCTTCCTCAGACCGCATCTGCCCTGCGGTGACTATCACGCGTTGGGTCAATGTCAGGGAGTTAGCCGATATTTCTAAGGCTGATAGTACGGGTATAGCTTCTAACTGAGCCAAGCTTCTTGCCGCTTGTCGCCAGTATATTTTTTCTTTTAACAATCCTGCCACTTGTTCGGTTAGCGCTGGGGCTTTTAACCTTCCCGCAGTCTCAATCGCTGCCATGACCACCGAGGAATCAGGATGTTTTAGGGCATTACCTATGAGTTTACTATGGGTTGATAGGCTCAATTCTTTTACAATGTCGAGAGCGGCCAACTGACTTTTCACCTGCTCACTTTGCAGCATCGCTTTGAGTGCCATCTGCCCTTGTGCTTGTTCGGGATGGGTGGTCAACAATCCCAATAACGCCCCCTTTATAACCACCAAATCATCGTGGTACAAAAACTCCACCGCTACCGATTCGGACTCTTTACTCAATACAAATGCCGCTTTTTCTCGCACGATGGCTTCAGCGTCGTGCAAAATCATCATCCGAAGCTGGGCGGGTTTGAGTTTAACATTAAGTTGATCAGCAATATCCAGAGCTTTCACCCGAATCCGCTCGTTGGAATGTCCAACCAGCTCTGTCACGTACCGATACAGCCGCTCTGATGACACACTTTTAGGGCGATTGGCCACCAACCATTCAATCGCATTGATTACTTCCTTGGATTTATCACTCTGTAAGTTTTTCAGTACTGCATGAACGGCCTCATCGGGTATGGCCAAATCTTCGGCAGCCATAAAACGTTTGCTCAATGCCTCTTGCAACGTAAGCACGTACTGACGGTACGTTCTCCTCAAAAACCACAAGGAAAACAACGCCCCAATCACAATTTCTTCTACCAAAAACCAGTCGCCCCCTTGCCACAAATGATGGCTCAAGTACAGCATCAATCCTCCAATTCCTAGGCCCAATGGTTCGTAAAGCCCCTTCGCAAGGGTATGCCCCCGCAAGCGTTGGTGAGTGGAAAGTGGCTGAAAAAGCACCAAAAAAACAGGGTCAAACAAAGCCCGACGAACTACTTCAAAACCTAAGTAGACAAAGCAATAAGCTACCAATTGCACCGACACATCGGCCTCCGTGAAGAAAATCACGCCCAATGCCATCGACACCAATATTCCTCCTACGGGAAGCAATGCCAACATTCGGTTGATACCAAAATACTCTACCGTTTGGCGCGAAACAACCAATTTGACAAACGTTGCCAATAAATACGTGAGTGCCAGCACAATACCAAGGTATTCCATCACGTCGGCTTGGCTGTGGAGTTTGTATTTAACGTTAATAAAAAAGGCGTATTCTACCCCCGTTGCCATGATGGCCACCGCTGTTAAGCTCAAACACATCGCAAAAATCAGCTCACTGCCTCCAAACAACTGTGCAATCAGGCGGGGCATTTGAGTACGGCGTACAGGTACATGGCTGTGTTCGGTAGCTACTTTGTGCGAACGGAAAGTTTGCACAGCCGTATACATCGCTGCCCAAAAGAACCCAAACGCTAAAAATAGTAACACCAACAGCTCGGTATGGCCATGAATCAACACCGCCAAGATACCCCCAAGAGCTTTGGCGGGCATATCGCCTGCACTGATAACCCCAAACAACCGTTTGCTTTGGCGTACATCAAACACCACAGCCGAGACGCCCCAAAATTCAAGATTTGTTAATAAATAAATTGCTCGAAAGCCCACCATGATGGCTACCGAAACCGCCACCGAATGCCCAAAATAAACCAATACCAAAATGACGGCCGTCAGCACCAGCACTGCTCCAAGCACCCGAATCACCAGGCGATCGAGTAACAAGAGGTGTTCAAAATAGCTATAGATTTTTCCTACTAGCATCATCCCCACCGCCGAAGCCATATACGCCATTGGAAGGCTTGTTTCTGGGTGATTTTCAAGAAGAATGACATTGGCCGACACATAAATGAGCATCGTGCCAAAGCCCAAAAAAAAGTGGTGCAAGAAAAACAGCCCGACGGTTCGGACTTCTTCAGCCCTGATACCTAACGAACGATACAGTGGGTAAAAAGACATAGCGAGTAAGCAATATTGGACAAAAATACAGATATTGGACAAAAAACAACTTATTACGACCTTTGATATAACTTATTCCTAACAAAACCTCGTTTGGTCACGGTTATGAGCTTTTTACTTCCTTTTCTGGCAGCCTTCTTTTTGCTAACTTTTGTTCAAAAGTTTTTACAAACAGCCGAGAGGTTGCCTGAATGGCATCAACGCATCCGAGTCGGACGTTTTGCGGCCTTCGGCTTTTTGTTGGTGGATGTTGTTACCGACAGCGAAAAAATCGCTCCTCCCGTTTTCTTTGGGCTTCTCATTTTGGTAGCAATTCCTGCTTATCTTTTAAAAGAAGAAGTCCCCAACGCCCGCCTGTTGTTTTGGATGATTGTACCGTTGGGGGTGGTTTTTCTTATCGACAACCTAGCCGAATACTGGACACCTCGCTTCTACGAAAACTACCATACAATTTTTCAAACGGCCAAATCCATCGTTTTTGTGCTCAGTTTTGTACTTGCCGTCATTGCCCACAACCAGCAACGAGAATTAAATAAGCAACGTCAAAAATTGGCTCAAGAGGAAGAAAATAACCGAGTCCTAGAAGCAAAAAAGCTAGATTTGGAATACCAAGTAGCCGAACGTACCGCAGAAATCACCAAACAAAAAGAAGAACTTCAACAAGCCCTCGAACACTTAAAAGCCACTCAAGAGCAACTGATCCAGTCAGAAAAACTGGCGGGTTTAGGTGAACTAACGGCGGGCATCGCCCACGAGATTCAGAACCCACTCAACTTTGTCAACAACTTCTCGGAAGTATCGGTAGAGCTGCTCGACGAACTCAAAGCCGAACGTACAAAAGCCAAAGAAAAGCGCGATGAAGAACTTGAAAATGAGATTTTGGAGGATATTTTTCAGAATTTAGAAAAAATAAATTACCACGGAAAACGCGCATCGAGTATAGTTACGGGGATGCTCCAGCACTCGCGGGCGAGCACGGGCAAAAAAGAATCCATTAATCTCAACACCCTCGCCGACGAATATTTGCGCCTGAGCTATCACGGATTACGCGCCAAAGACAAATCCTTCAACGCTAAGATGAATACATTTTTTGATGAATCTTTGCCCAAAGTCAACATCATTCCTCAAGATTTTGGACGGGTATTGCTCAACCTCATCAACAACGCCTTTTACGCCGTCCAAGCTAGAAGTAGCACTCATCCCGAAAATTATGTCCCAACTGTAACAGTAAGTACCGAGCAAATCGGCCAAACCATTGTTATTAGCGTAACTGACAATGGAACGGGTATTCCAGAAGAACTCAAATCCAAAATTTTCCAACCCTTTTTTACTACCAAACCTACGGGGCAAGGTACGGGTCTGGGGCTTAGTTTGGCCTACGACATCGTCACCAAAGGCCACGGAGGCACCATCGAACTTGAAAGTATTGAAGGAAAAGGGACAACTTTTAAGATCACCCTACCCGACCCTTCCTAACCTCATTTTTTATGAAGCATCTAGCTAAAATTTTGCTTTTCGTTCTGATAAGCTACCAAGCATGGTCACAAAACCGACCTCCTATCAAAAATATTGCCTCGGACGGAACTTCGTTGTCTAAATTTTGGAAATGGAAAGAGGGTGACCAGGCCGCGTGGGCAGCTCCGTCGTTCAATGACTCAACGTGGCGCGATTCTACCGTTTTGTACAAAAACATCAGCCATTTTCCCGAACTACGCGAAGCCCAAATTGGCTGGTTTCGTAAATCAATCCGCGTTGATTCAAGCCTCGCAAAAAAGAACTTATTCCTAAGCATCGAGCAAACGGGTGCCTCGGAGATTTACCTCGACGGCAAGCTACTCCACAAAATTGGAGTGGTTAGTACCAATCCTGCCGTAGAAAAAACAAAAATTCTTGCCGAGCTTCTCCCCATTACCCTGCCAGACACCTTGCAACACGTATTGGCTATTCGCTACTCGTTTACAAAGAGTAATTTTTATTTTCCAGGAACTAGCCAAGAGCTTTTCAAAATCAAGCTTTACGACATTAATCGCTGGGGTGGTTCCTTTTATCGGGATAACCTAGAAATGAGTCGGGCATTGGCATTTTGTATCGGTATTTTCTTTATTTTCAGCTTATTACACTTTCTTTTTTATTCAACCAACCGCCAACAAAAAGTTAGTTTGTCACTAGGATTCACGTTGTTATTGTTTGGTATTTCGTTTTTCGCTGATTTTCTCGATGACCATATCACCAGCATCAGCACCCACGAAATCAATGAGTTGATTACACTGATTACACTGTATCTTGGCCTTCTTCTCATTAATGTTTCGCTGTATCTCTACCTCGACCAGCCGTTCAAGTACTTTTTTTACCTGCAAGTAGGTCTCATGGTGTTGGCCTTAATATCCACGATTTTTAATATCGCACTTCCTTTTAGACTTCAAAGCTGGCCTTTTTTTATTTTACTATTTGTTGATTTTATTCGGGTCAGCATTCTTGCCGACCGCCGCCACCACCCCAATGCCAAAGTCCCTATCAACACCCTCATGGCGATGGCAGTTTGTCTCGTGGTGTTTTTTACGGTTTCCATTTTATTCGGAATATTGGCTTATAACTTCGACTCATCCGAATCTACTGGTGAATATTTTTTGGTCATTTTAGGCATTTTTGCCCTCATATTTGTATTGAGTATTCCTGTTGGACTTTCTTTGTCTTTGGTGAAAGAATACACCCGAACCCACCGTTCATTGCTCAAAAAAATCACAGAGATTGAAACACTTTCAGCCAAAAACTTAGCCCAAGAGCAAGAAAAACAGCACTTGTTAAGTACTCAAAACGAGGTGCTGGAAAAACAAGTAGCAACGCGCACTTCAGAACTTAAAAAATCATTACAAAGCCTCAAAGCGACGCAGGCTCAACTAGTGCAGTCAGAAAAATTGGCTTCATTGGGAGAATTGACGGCGGGGATTGCTCACGAGATTCAGAACCCGCTCAATTTTGTCAATAATTTCTCGGAAGTATCCACAGAATTAATCGACGAAATGAAAGAAGAACTTGAGCGCGGCGATACCGAAGAAGTAAAGGCTATTGCGGATGATTTACAGCAAAACCTACAAAAGATTACCTACCACGGTAAGCGCGCTAGCAGTATTGTAAAGGGGATGCTTGAACACTCCCGCTCGGGCACAGGTGAGCGCCAACTTACCGACCTCAATGCCTTGTGCGATGAGTACTTGCGCCTCTCCTACCACGGAATGAGGGCAAAAGACAAATCATTTAATGCAGACTTTCAGGCTAATCTTGACCCTTCTCTCCCAACTGTCAATGTCGTACCGCAAGACCTTGGCCGCGTCCTGTTAAATTTGTTTAACAACGCCTTTTACGCAGTCAACCAACAAAACCTGCAAAGTTCTAAAAACTTTACAGGTTTTGTCCCAACCGTATCGGTGCAAACCAAACACCTCGTAAACGCCGTCGAAATACGAGTCAGCGACAACGGGGGCGGTATTCCGAGCGATATTTTGCCCAAAATTTTCCACCCCTTTTTCACAACCAAACCCACGGGAGAAGGTACAGGACTAGGGCTGAGTTTAAGTTATGATATTATAACAAAAGGTCACGGAGGGGCAATGCAAGTAGAAAGTGAAGCGGGTAAGGGGACAACATTTACCATAAAAATACCCATTCTGACAAATTGAGCCCGCAAAAAATAGCATCTAACCACCAAACATGAGTAGATTGCAGTAAAATTCAATCCTTTTATTTTACGAGTCATCCATATGCTAAATCGTACCTCTACCTTTACTCTGATCGCTTTTTTTACTTGTTTTGTCTTACTTCCATGGCATGGAAATACCCAAGAAAACGGCGAAGGAAAAAGCGGAAAAGTAGAAGCTTCTTATGTTAAAGAAATAGAGCAATTGGCCAAGGCAAAGCCGTTGCAAGCCGCGTTTCAGTCCATTCTGGGGCAAACCCAACGCAACCGTAACGAGCTTATCATGCTCACTGAAATTCCTGCCCCCCCCTTTATGGAAACCAAACGCGGCGAACGCTTTGCAAGTATGCTCAAAGAAGCGGGTGCTGACTCCGTTTGGACCGATAAAGAAGGAAACGTACTTGCACTTCGTAAAGGAAAAAAACGCACGCGCACGATTGCTTTTGATGCCCATTTAGATACTGTTTTTCCGCTCGAAACCAAGATTAAAGTAAGCCACAATGCCGACACACTCTTTGCGCCAGGTATTGCCGACAATACCCGTGGCTTGGTTTTGTTGTTATCGGTAGTTAGGGCATTGGAAGAAGCAAAAGTAGAAACCGAAGCGGATGTGCTGTTTGTGGGTTCGGTAGGAGAAGAAGGCTTGGGCGATTTGCGGGGCACCAAGTTTTTGTTTACTGACCAAAGTCGTCGCATCGACTCTTGGATTGCCATCGACGGCGGCGAGACAGGTACGCTTATCAATATGGGCTTAGGTTCATTCCGCTACCGTGTCACGTTTCGTGGCCCTGGAGGTCACTCATGGGGCGCTTTTGGACTGGCCAATCCCCAACACGCGCTCGGCTCAGCCATTCACTATTTCTCCAAAGCAGCCGACAAGTTTACGCGTTCGGGTGCTCGCACGAGCTACAACGTAGGCCGTATTGGCGGCGGAACATCGGTCAATTCGATTGCATTTGAGTCGTGGATGGAAGTCGATATGCGTTCCGAAATTCCCGAAAACCTCAACATGGTTGATTCGTTACTAAAAGCCTCCATTCAACAAGCCTTGGTCGAGCACAATGCCATGAAACGCATGGGGCCAGCTTTAACCGTAGAAATCAAAAAAATCGGCGACCGTCCTTCTGGCGAACTACCCGAAAGTGTTCCGCTCATCCAGCGCGCTATGGCTGCCACTACTTATTTTGGAATATCGCCCCGCTTGACCCGTGGCTCTACCAACTCCAACGTTCCTATTTCCAAAGGAATACCAGCCATTACGCTCGGTCAAGGAGGAAAAACGGGCAATAACCACGCCCTCAACGAGTGGTGGTACGACGAAAAAGATAGCTACAAAGCCATTCAACTTGCCTTGCTCACGCTTGTTTCGGAGGCAGGTTTGGCAAAATAAAATTACCTAATACCACTAAATCCATTCCTTATGAAAAAACTATGTGTTGCTTGTTTAGTGTTCCTTTCCCAATGGGCTTTTGGGCAAAATTCCGACTTAAACGAACGTATCAAAGCATTGGAAGACAAACTCCAGTTTATGGAGCAAGATCTCACTAAGACCATTGACGACTTGCTTTGGTACGAGAAACTGGGCGACGTGGCCATTATTGATAAAGTTCGATACGCGAGCAAACCTCCACACGTGGTACGTAACCCCACTGGGCAAGGCGCCTACAATCCTGTCGTCATTCCTGCCTATACATTTGTGCCAAAAAAATACGCGGAGTCGAAAAAGTTACCGTTGATTGTACTTATTCACGGGGGTGTTCACGGCGATTTTAATACGTTTTATGCGCACATCGTTCGCGAAATGATTGAGCAAGGCTACATCATCATCGCCCCCGAATACCGAGGAAGTACGGGATACGGAAGCACTTTTTACCGTCAAATCGACTATGGTGACTACGAAAACGATGATGTATTAGCAGGAAAACGTTGGGCTGTCGAAAACATGCCCCAAGTAGACGCCGAACGCGTGGGAATCATGGGATGGAGCCACGGTGGGATGATTACGCTTATGAATATTTTTAACCATCCCGACGATTACCGCGTTGCCTACGCAGGAGTACCCGTAAGTGATTTGATTGCCCGCATGGGCTACAAAACCCAAAGCTATCGCAACGAGTTTTCGGCACCCAACCACATTGGAAAGGATGCCTCCGAAAACGTGGCCGAGTACCGCCGCCGTTCGCCGCTTTGGAATGCTCAAAAGCTAAAGACCCCACTTCTGATTCATACCACTACCAACGACGAGGACGTCAATGTACTGGAAGTAGAAGGGCTTATCAACGCCCTGAAAGCCAACGGAAAAAAATTTGACTATAAAATTTACCAAGAAGCTCCTGGTGGCCATACGTTTAACCGTATCGACACCAAATTAGCCAAAGAATCACGCCAAGAAATTTATCGTTTTCTCGCTCCACACCTCACCCCCCCCAACCCTGTAAAATAATTCAATCAGCCATTGTATGAAACGTTACCTTTCACTAGTTGCTTTTTGGGCTTGGTTTGCTCCCTGCACTTTCGGCCAATCGGTTCCTTCTAGCACAGTAAAAGTGGAAAAGAAAGCCAACTTTGGCCCACTATTTAAAAACGATGACGTCATTAAATTACGGATTGTCACCAATATCAAAGCACTCCAAAAAGACCGTGGGGCATCCCCTGCCAATCACTGGGGGGAGTTATATTATACCCGTAAAAAGAAGGGGGACTTAAAAATTCCTATCAAATTGAAGGTAAGAGGTAACTTTCGTAAGGCATCAAAAAACTGCATTTTCCCTCCGCTGTTGCTGGATTTACCAAAAAAAAAAGATAAAAATTCGATTTTTGAGCGCCAAAATCGGCTTAAATTGGTCACTCATTGCCAAAGTGTTGAATACATCTTCCACGAATACTTGGTGTATCGGATGTATAACCTAATTACAAACTACAGTTTTCGGGCGCGCATTGCTCAAGTGACCTACGAAGACTCAGCAGGTAATCGAAAACCTGAAGTAAGTTATGCCTTCTTGCTTGAAGACGAAGACGATATGGCAAAGCGCAACGGAGCAAAACTTTATACCCTCAAGCAAATCCCTATACCCCGCGTCGATTCATTGCAAATGGCAACGGTGGCCGTCTTTGAGTACATGATTGGTAATACCGACTGGTCGGTACCGTTTTTGCACAACATCAAATTATTAGCTAAAAAGGGAGGAATCTACCCTATCCCCGTGCCATACGACTTTGACCATTCGGGCATCACCGAAACAAAGTATGCGCTACCCGCAGAGCAATTACCGATTACATCGGTTCGTCAGCGTCTGTATCGAGGACTTACTTATTCTCCTGAATTGTTACAACAAGTTTTTACCCGCTTCAAAACAGCAAAAGCCGAGATGTATGCCCTCTACCAAAACAATCCGAATTTAAAGCCTGCCTACATTAAGCGCACTTTGCGGTATTTAGATGAGTTTTATGAACTTATTGACAAACCGAAAGAGGTAAAAAAGATATTTGTTTACGGGGGTGGCAAAACTGAAGGAGCAGGGGTTGTGATCAAAGGACTTAACTAAGCCCCAAACAATACAACCAAAAAGCTAAGCAGCACCAACGGGAAGCCAATCATAAACACCAAATAAGTGATTTTGAGTAGTCGATATTTACGCTCAATAACAAAACCTTGGGCGTAAATATTATCAATCATCGTCTCCTTCACTTGTTCTTCGTCTTTAATCAACTGCTTCATCGCTTCTTTGTACTCACTACGCGATAAAGCCAAATAATCACCAAAAAATAGTAAGTCAATTTTGGATTTATCCAATGTCGAACGTTGGGCTTTTGAACGCACCGACGGACGGGTAGAAAGCAACGCCAAGGTGATTGTTGCAAGGCAAACAAGTATTAGCAAGGTCATAGGTACCAACAAACGAGGGTTTGATTCGACCTCACTCACCAAAAAGGTAATGACCACCGAAATGATGATAGAATTAATCGAAATCATCAAGCCCGCCTTTTGGTCGGCCATAGCACTGAGTTGAAGATGACTTGCCAGCGTGGTTCGAAACATAGTTTCAGCACTACGGCCTTCTTTCTTCTTCTTTTTTTTCTCTTTCTTTGACTTATCTTTTTCTTTGGGCGATTCAAACTCTTCCATTGGCCTGTTTTTTTAAGATTGACGTGCCCAAAGTATAAAGTCTGTAGAAGGGACTTGTGGCAGCTCAGGTTTTAAGATACTAATAACTTGTCCACGGTGATATGCAGCATGATGGCTTAAATGAGTTAAAATATCACCTAACGACGACTGAAAAGTCGCCCCTGTCGTAGTTTGGTACGCTATAATTTTATCAAAATCGGCTTCGTCGGTATCTTTTACCAAACTTGACCATTTTTGATAACTATGCTCCAACGTTTCGGAAAGCCAAGCAACGGGAAAAACATCCCACACCCCTACCACCGAATGGTCATTGGCAATCCGAGTAAACCAAATCATTTGCGCATTAAGAATATGGCTCATCAATGACATGGCTTTTTCGGGAGGTGTTTCGAGTGCTTCAATGGATGTAACCAATTGAGCGTTGGCCCAACGTTCGTAGTCAAGAAGTCGGAGGAAATGCGTTTTCATAGAAATAAAGGCTACAGTTACTTCGACAAGTTGACAAAAAGTTGGTAAACCTTCAAGGACTTAGGTCAGTCTTTGATTTCTTTAGCCGTTTCTCACTGCATTCTTCCGACCACGGTTACCATGTTATTAAAGCAGACGCCCACGTAAAACCGCTACCAAAAGCCGCCAAACAAACAAGGTCGCCTTCCTTGACTCGTCCTTCTTCCCACGCTTCCGTGAGAGCAATCGGGATAGACGCTGCGGTGGTATTGCCGTATTTGTGAATGTTGTTATAAACTTGGTCTTCTCGAAGTCCCATCTGCTGACGGATGTATTCGCTGATACGAATATTGGCTTGGTGAGGTACTAATAGCGAAATATCTTCGGGCTTGTAGCCGTTGGCATCCAAGGCTTCGTTGATGGCCTCGGCAAAACGGACAACGGCATGTTTGAAGACAGCGTTTCCGTTCATCACTACTTCAAATCCTCCCTCGTCAATCATGTCTTTGGTTACCGAACGAACGGGACGGCTACTGCCAGGGTCTTTCACAAACAAATCTTCTGCAAAACGACCGTCGGCGTGTAAGTGCGTAGAAAGGACGCGATGCGTAGGGTTTTCGGTCGCTTGCACGACGGCAGCCCCTGCTCCATCCCCAAAAATCACTGCAACGTTGCGGCCTTTGTTGCTTTTGTCAGTCCAAGTAGACTGGATTTCGGCTCCTACCACCAAAATCGTTTTATAGGTGCTTGTTTTGATAAACTGATCAGCAATCGAAAGGGCATACACAAATCCCGAGCATTGCTCCCGAATATCAATCACAGGAATCCCAATGAGGTCGAGTTCACGCTGCATCAAAAATGCCGAACCTGGAAAATAATAATCGGGCGTAATCGTCGCATACACAATCATATCGACATCCGACGACTGCAAACCTGCTCGTTCGAGGGCCTGACGCGCCGCGGCAGTTGCCATGCTAGCGTTGGTATCTTTTCCGTATGTAAAATAGCGACGTTCCTGAATCCCCGTACGCTCCCGAATCCATTGGTCGGACGTATCCATGAGTTTACTCAAATCATCATTGGTTACTACGTTTTCGGGTACGTAATAACCCAAACCTGTAATTTTGGAATATGGCATGATTGTGGGAATATTAAATAACCATAGGCAGAACCTCCTTCCGAATGCTCTGCCTATGGTTGCTTCACTAAGCTTCTTTCAACGTGTAAGTATAGTCTTCCATAATCAAATTGGCTAACAATTTACTGCAAGCCGTTTCGACGAGTTGTTGGGCCGCAGCCTCTGAATCAGCGTCTAAACTCAAAGTGATGTGTTTGCCAATACGGACATCAGATACGTCGTCGATACCCAAATTATGAAGACCTAGCTTCACTGCTTTCCCCTGAGGGTCAAGGATTTCCTTTTGGGGCATGACGTTGATTTCGGCGATGAATTTCATAGAACTTAAAGCCCCCCACCCCCAATGGGGGAGATTTTGATTGTTAAGCCCCTTTTGGGGATTTGGGGGCTATGAATGAGAGTAAAATATAAATACCCACTATCAGCGGAACGGCTGCAAATTTCAGCAAAATCAGTAAAACCACCGATAATCCAAAGAAAATATATTTGATTTGATTCTCTTTCCAGCCAAAATTTTTGAATTTAAAAGCCAGTAAAGGCACTTCCATCACCATAAAAAACGACATAATAAAGGTATACCCAATTAGTACCGTTGGATTAATAATAAGGGCTTGTGACTCAGGATACGTTCGGAGAATAAAAGGCAATGAGGCTACTAAAATGGCATTGGCAGGGGTAGGCACCCCAATAAATGAATCGGCTTGGCGGGTATCAATGTTGAATTTGGCCAAACGCAAGGCCGAGAAAACCGCTAGTAAAAAGGCAATAAAAGAGACCAACATTCCTTCAATTTCAATGGAATCATTGGTACGTTCTAGGTATTGAAAAATTATCATGGAAGGCAAAACCCCAAACGTCACCATGTCGGCCAATGAATCTAATTCTTTTCCAATGGGAGAAGCTTGATTTAACAAACGTGCAGCAAAGCCATCAAAAAAATCAAGCACTGCTGCCAAAAATATCAGTGCTCCCGCCAATAATAAATCGCCTCGAAAGCTGAAAACTATGCCTAAGCAACCACAAAGTAAGTTGCCACACGTCATTAAATTTGGAACGGTAAAAAGTCGCATACGTTTATTTTAAAAAAGGGTTATAGCGACGTTCATAGCCGATGGTGGTAGGCTCCATGTGCCCTGCATACACTTGGTAATCGTCGTCGAGCGTAAAAAATTTTGTACGAATACTGTTCAGTAAAGCCGCATGGTCGCACAAAGGAAAATCCGTACGGCCTATACTTCCCTTAAATAATACGTCGCCGCCAATGACAAATTTTTGGGGGTGACAAATAAACGCAATGTGCCCTGGGGCATGGCCTGGTACAAATACCACGTCTAATGATGACTTTCCAAATGTGACTTTATCTCCTTCTTCCAAGAACGCATCGGCCTCTATGGGTTCAAAACCAGGAATTCCCCATAACTTGCAACGACTTTCAACTGCTTCCAACACAGGAATTTCTTTTTTGTGCATAAACATTTTCACGCTGTACTTACGTTTCACAAACGCACTTCCAAAAACGTGATCTAAATGGGCATGAGTTTGGAGTAAAGCTGTTATTTTTAATCCTTTTTCAGCTATAAAATCGGCTAATGTCTCCTTTTCTGATTGCATCAAACAACCTGGGTCAATGATGACCGCTTCTTTGGTCTCATCATAAAGAACGTAGGTATTTTCCGAAAAAGGAGAAAAAACAAAAGAAATGATTTGAATCATAGTAGTTAAGCTATTCTGCCGCTAAGTTACTAAAGTATTTCCTAAACCAGACGAGTTCTATGCCCAATCCTCCTTTCCCCCCGCCTTTCCTTGACCAACGCACGGGCGACTACTATTTAGAAGGCCCTAAAAGTCGTCGATTTGAGTTTTTATTTGTTCTCGAAGTCTGCTGGGAATTTCTCAAAGGAATCCGAGCGCTTCATTTTGTAGGCCCTTGTGTCACCGTTTTTGGTTCAGCAAGATTTAAAGAAGGCAGCGAATCTTACGAACAGGCCCACGAACTGGGTCGGCGCATCGCGGTGGAGCTTGGCCTTACGGTAATGACAGGTGGTGGCCCAGGTATCATGGAAGCTGCCAACCGTGGGGCATTTGAAGCAGGCGGGCGCTCGGTAGGTTGTAATATCATTCTTCCGCACGAACAAAGTGAAAATCCCTACATGCACAAATGGGTAAAAATCAAGTACTTTTTTATCCGAAAAGTGCTGTTAGTCAAATATTCGTATGCCTTCGTGATTATGCCTGGAGGAGTAGGTACCATGGACGAACTGTTTGAAACCCTAACGCTCATTCAAACGGGTACAATTCAAAACTTCCCGGTGGTGTTGATTGGAAAGGCTTATTACGAGCCTTTGATTGAGATGCTCCAAAAGATGATTGATAAAGGTACCATATCCCCTAATGACCTTAATTTACTCAAAATCACGGACGACCTTGAAGAAGCGACTCAGCACATTCAAAGTTATTTGAAAGCAAATTTTAAAATCCAACGCCGCCGTCGTCCTATCTGGTGGTTGTTTGAGAAAAGCTAACGGTTCGATTTTTTCAAACGAAGAATATTCGAGTAGTGTACCACTTACCAAATTTGCTCCAAATCTTTGGGGGTATACGTATGGTTTCTTTCCGCATACACCGTATTTGAACCTGAACGTTTTACATTCATTGGGTTTTTGGTAGTAAGTCGATAAAGCGTCGCAATTGGCCACAAAAATACGTAGAAAACAACTGTCAAAATCACGCGTGAATTAAACCAACCGAGACCTTCCGCAATTTTAAACCAGATTTTAACGATAAAATCGCCTACAATGGGGAGAAAAATACTTACTAAACCAACAATACCCGCTGCATACAACAAATACGTAGCCGCATTGTTAAAAACAAATGAAAACACTAGCAGCCCAGTAACAATCACCAACTGGGCTTTGCTTTTTTCTGCTTCTGACATTTTTAGGAGAAAAGTTATTTGTTATTGGTTAGTGGAATTTCCAATAACCAATAACGTTCAATTAAAACAATGTATAAATGAATGGTGCTACGGCAGAGCCACCGCCAATCACGATAATGATACCAATCAACAATAAAAGGATAATCATCGGAGCTAACCACCATTTTTTACGTTCGCTCAAGAACGCCAATAAGTCTTTTAGGAAATCCATTTTATAAATAAGTTTTGAAAAGCAAAATTACACATTTTTAGGGTTATCCCAACGCTACAATTCCACCCACTACTGTTTTCATTTCATACGTTCGTATAATTTCTCGGCAATCAGTGCATTCACTTTAGCACTTGCGTGACCGTCGTTCTTACCCACAATTCGCTCCTTTGGGGGAATACTTCCCAAATAGTCGCTAAGGCGAACAACTGGAATTTTCTGATTTACGAAAAAGTCTTCAATAGGTTTGGTGTACCCGTTGCTTTTTTCAACGTTCTGTAGAAATGGCACCATTACCACGTACATTAAAGCGTTATTTTGGCGTGCATAATCCACTATTTTTTGCAAATCGCGCAAGTGCGGATTCAGAATTGTTGTATCAGTATATGATTTTTGGACAAAATCAGTAATCGACGCAGGTGGCATATGCGGAAACTGCCAGTAAAGGTAGTTGGGGAAATAAAAACGCATCACCAACGACCCTACCCCTGGGAACTTAATATCGTCGTAGGGTTGAAATTGTGCCAAAGTCAATTTGGCATCGCTTGCCGCTTTTTCGATGTCATTTGGGAAATATTCGAGTACTAGCACTTCGGGCTTTACGGGAAACTTTTGCAAACGCTGAAACTCATCGCGCGTGTCTGACCCCGAAACTCCAAGGTTATAAACTGCGTAGTTATTTGCTCCCAATTTTTTTTCTAATTGGTCAGAAAAACGATCTTCGGTATTTTCCAAGCCATGACCCGCCGCAAACGAGTCGCCCAAAACCAGCACCTTCTTTTTCTTTTCGGCGTTTGTTTTAGGAAAGTCACGGTAGCCTTCGGGTGTGATGGGGCGCCAGTACTTTTCAAACCAAATCTGGGAAGCTTTGCTGAGATCCCCTTCGTGGCTTTGCGAGATAAACATGAAAGTGATTTCCAATAACCCCACTAGCCAAACAATCATAATCCCTAACGTAGCGATGTTAGCGACGCCCTTATTGCTTTTTTCATTTTTAATCACCCCATAATAAAACATACGGAGCAGTTCCACCAAAACCAACAATAACGCCGTTGCTTTCGCAACGCGGATAAAAAAGTTATCGACTAAACCTGCATAGGGATAATCGAACTTGATATTCCATTTGTCAGGAAAAAACAACAAGACAAATGGAATACCGAGCAATAAAAGTCTAAAAACAGAAGTAACGAGTTTTGAGGCCATGATTAGTCTAGTACAAACTCTTCTTTCCAGTTATCTGTATCTTGCCACTCAGGCTGCTGACGCTTGTCAAACAAATAGTTTCCTAACACTAAGTAATCCATTTCGGTACGCATAAAGCAGCGATAAGCATCGTTTGGCGTGCTTACGATAGGCTCCCCACGTACGTTGAAGCTGGTATTTACGATTACTCCATACCCCGTCAGTTTTTCAAAATCGCTGATAAGCTGATAGTAACGGGGGTTGGTATCTTGGTGAACGGTCTGAATACGCGCCGAAAAATCGATGTGCGTAATCGACGGCAAGTCTGAGCGTAAATAATAGAGTTTTTCACGTAGGTCAAAGCTATCATAGTCGGCAGGCAAAGACTTCCGACGCGAATCTTTGACAGGGTGAACCAACAACATATACGGCGAAATTCCTTCATAGTCGAAATAATCCCCTACTCTTTCGGCCAACACCGAAGGCGCAAATGGACGGAATGATTCACGGTATTTGATTTTTACGTTGAGTTTTTTCTGCATTTCGGCATTGCGTGGGTCGCCCAAAATACTACGCGCTCCCAACGCCCGTGGTCCGAATTCCATACGACCTTGCACCCAACCAACCACGTTTCCATCTGCCAAAATCTGAGCAACTTCTTTGGTTAAGTCGTCCAATTTGTCAAAATGTTTGAAAGCTGCTTTGTACTTTTTCGCGACGAGCTCCACGTCGATGTCAGAGAATGTGGGCCCTAAGTACGAACCTCTCATGGCATCGCGAGTATAGTTAATGACGCGTTTTTGGTCAAAATAAATATAATATCCCGTCAAAGCAGCTCCCAAGGCCCCACCAGCATCACCTGCGGCAGGTTGGATATATACTTCTTTAAAAACGTTAGATTTTTGTAATTTTCCGTTCGATACACAATTGAGCGCTACCCCTCCTGCAAGGCACAGATAATCGGCACCTGTGAGGCGTTTAGCTTCTTGCGCCATTTTGACTACCACCTCTTCGGTCACGCGCTGAATCGCCAAACCGAGATTACAGTGATGCGCTTCGAGTGGGTCTTCAGGACGGCGGGTTTTCATACCAAACATGCGCTCCCACTCCCCTTCGTTCACCATTTTTAAGCCCGTTGCATAGTCAAAGTAGCGTTGATCCAACCAGATTGAACCATCTTCTTTAATTTCAATCAGTTCTTTCTTAATTGTCTCAATGTATTTGTCTACTTCCGGAGATGTTGGGTTTCCGTAAGGCGCCAACCCCATCAATTTATACTCTCCCGAGTTGACTCTAAATCCTAAAAAGTAGGTGAAAGCAGAATATAATAACCCCAACGAATGCGGAAAACGCAATTCTTTTAGGATTGACATCTTGTTTCCTTCCCCCATGCAGATAGAAGCGGTAGCCCACTCACCCACCCCGTCTATGGTCAAGACAGCTGCCTTTTCGTAAGGAGATGGATAGTAAGCACTTGCTGCGTGCGATAAGTGGTGTTCTGGGAAAAGAAGTTTAACAGGTTTCTTTTTGTCGTAACCTATTTTTTCCAACTCCTCGTTGATGAGGCGTTTCAAAAACATTTTCTCTTTGATCCAAACAGGAATCGCCGTAATAAATGACTTCAATCCTCTAGGGGCAAAAGTATAATAGGTTTCTAGTAGGCGTTCAAATTTCAAAAGGGGTTTGTCATAAAAGACAATCGCGTCCAACTCATTGAGGGTTGTCCCTCCATATTCTAAACAATATTTGACCGCATTGGTTGGGAAATTAGGGTCATGTTTTTTACGTGTGAAACGCTCTTCTTGTGCTGCTGCTACAATTTCGCCGTTGTCGATAAGGGCTGCTGCGGAGTCATGATAAAATGCTGAAATTCCAAGGATTTTCATTCAATCAGAATTATATAGTAGAACAAAACTACGCAGGAATACCTGATATTTCAAAAAATTGGGCAATAGGTTGTTCAATAGTAGCACATTCCCGTTTACTTTTGCACAAACTAAAATAGAGACTAAAATTGAAAATAGCAGCAATTGATATTGGCTCAAACGCGGCACGTTTGCAAATTTCAGCAGTTTTGAAAGATGGCATTTACACTAGCTTTAAAAAAGTGGAGTATGTCCGTTTTCCTCTCCGATTGGGCCACGATGTGTTTACTTACGGCACTTTGACCCCCGAAAGCCAAGAGCGCACCATCAAACTTATGCAATGTTATAAGCTATTGTTAGAGCTTCATGAAGTAGAGAGCTATATGGCCTGTGCCACTTCGGCCATGCGTGAGTCGGCCAATGGCCACGAGGTTGTCGAACGAATTGCCCAAGAAACAGGCATAAAAATTCACATCATTGACGGTAGTAAAGAAGCCGAACTTATTAATAATGTGGTAGTTCAAGCCTTAGTAGATGGCCAATACCTACACATTGACGTAGGGGGTGGTAGTACAGAATTAAACCTGTATTTCAATCGTCAAAAGGTAGCTTCTAAGTCTTTTAAAATTGGCTCGGTTCGGCTGTTAGAAGGGAAAGAAAGTAAAGGAGCTTGGCACAAAATGGAACGTTGGATTGAAGAAAACGTGGACAACTATGAGCCCGTAAAAGCGGTGGGAACAGGGGGAAACATTTCAAAGCTATTCAACTTGGTATCAAAGACTTCCGACAACGCAACCTCGATTGAAGAACTAACTAGAATGCGCGACTATATCGCTTCATTTAGTCAGGAAGACAGGGTTCACAAGCTTCGCCTCAACGCTGACCGTGCCGATGTCATTATACCGGCTTCTGATATTTATATTTCGGTAATGAAGTGGTCGGGAGCTTCCGAAATTCTAGTCCCTGATTTGGGGCTAAAAGACGGGATTATTCAGCTAGTATACGATAACTTACGCAAAAAATAATTGAGCTTTCTTTAAAAGTTTACACAGAAAATATTGTCTTATACAAGGATAAATGTCTATTTCTAGGCATTCACTTCTTTGGAGAAGTCTTTTTGACAAACAGTTTCTCGTAATCTGGACTTTCAGTTTTACCCCATTTATCCCAAAAAGTAAAATACAACCCGTAGTTGTACTTAAACTGCGAGTGGTGTAAACTGTGGTGCGTGGCTCCTATCCACCATTTTCCAAACCAATGCCGATGAAAATCGCAGGGATATAATTCAGTGTTTAGATGATTAATGACGCTCGTAGCAGTCATTATCAACAAAATAACCGCAATCGCAGTATAGTGGAGCGGAATGACAAACATCAACGCAGGCAGTACTAAAGCCTGTAATATACTCTCCGTAGGGTGAAAAGAGAAGGAAGTCCAAGCGGAGGTAGTAATACTATCGTGATGAGCCTTGTGTATCCATTTATACACTTTCGGATGATGCATCCAACGATGAAGCCAATAGTAATAAGTTTCGTGTAAGAATAATACAAGAATAATACTCAGAAGAAACCATACGACTGAGTAGTTGCCAAAATCGGTATAAACTTGGGTATACCCCTTCTGCCAAGCCACCACCATGGCAGTTCCTACAATGGCAAAAATGACAGATGTAATAAACGAGAAGCCGATTTCTCGCCAATGCTGTTCGGGACGTCGAGGTCGTAAATTAACCTCTCTTGGTTGAAAATACGCTTGATATTTTACCTTAAAAAGGTAGTAAAACAACGAAGCAATCAGTACATAGCGCCCAAAAATTCCAAGAAATATGAAAAAAGCAGTTTGAGCTAAAAGACTGGGTTGAGCTAAATCAGTGAGTTCCATATTGGAATAACTACAAGAAGAAACGAGGTGTTTAAGAATATAGGAAGTTTTACTCCCTAACTGCTGCCCGTCTGATGCGGTCGTTGATGGCCCGCCCCAGCTCCTTTTCGGGCAAAAGTTCAGTACAAATGACCTCAACCTCAAGCGCATCTAACTGGCGCATGAACGCAAACAGATGCTTAGCTGCTTCAGTATAACTACCTGATAACGACAAAATACGCTGGTGCTCAATAGGAACTAGTTTAGAGACTTTTTGGAAGGTCAAATACCCCACCTTTTGAGGGCTATGGTCTTTCAACACCTCCTTTAATGAACTAATAAAAAATGGCTTACGTGGCGAATAATGGCTTTTTAACATACCTGGAGCCTTGGGGTTGGAGCTTGAGTGAGCCACCAAACGAACGGCTCCAACTACATTTTCGATTGCCTCTACAGATACCCCACCCAAGCGATACACTACTGTTTCATCTTCTTCAAAACCAACAATCGTCGATTCTATTCCCACTTGGCTAGAACCGCCATCCAAGATGTATGGTATTTTTTTACCCAACTGCTTATCTACGTGTTGCGCAGAAGTTGGGCTGATGTATCCAAAAGGATTCGCACTGGGTGCTGCTAAGGGAAAATCAAGTTCAGAAAGCAATTCCAGAGTTAGGATATGGTTCGGAATACGTACCGCTACCGTCCCTAGTCCCGATGTTACCAAATCAGAAATCGTTTCCGCTTTAGGCAAAAGGAGTGTCAGCGGACCTGGCCAAAACGCTTCAGCAAGTTGCTGGGCTTTTTGGGGGAAATCCATCACAAACGATTTTATTTTTTTTAGTGAATTGGTGTGCACAATCAGCGGGTCGAATTGCGGGCGGTTCTTCACCTTAAAAATTTGAAGAACAGCGTCGTCATTCAACGCATTTCCTGCCAAACCGTACACGGTTTCGGTTGGAATCCCCACCACTTTTCCTGCTTCAAGGAGTTTTTTTGTTGCTAAAATATCTGTTCCAATCACTGCCATGCTACAAAGTTAGCGTAGAGTTTACAGTTTACTGTTCATCTTTTGGGGATTTTTTGTTTATTTGAACAGGATTTTAGGGTTTTGACATGAATTTCAACTACGAACTCACACTTGTTGAGTATGTTTTTATTGCTGCGTTTCTGATTTTGTACAGTGTTTACATTGGACGAACCCTCTACGTAGCCAAGGCGCTGGGAAGTACGGCTCGGGGAGTCGTCATCAAATTCTTCTTGCGTACCATTTACATTGCACTGATGATTATAGCCCTGCTTGGGCCTTTTTTTGGAGAACCCGAACGTGATATCATCGCCGAGGGAAAAGACATTATGGTAATGGTAGATGTTTCAAAATCGATGGATGCAAGCGATGTGCAACCATCGCGCCTTGAAAAAGTAAAATTTGAAGTACAACGCTTGAGTACATCTCTGAATGGTAACCGATTTGGGCTCATGGTTTTTTCAAGTAGCCCTTTCTTACAAGCTCCCCTTACATTTGACCTAAACGCATTTAATCTATTCACCCAAACCCTCAATACTTCATTGGTAAGTAATACTGGAACCGATATTTGTAGCGCCTTAGACTTAGGGGTTGAGAAACTTACCCAGAACCGTTCGGCCAATACGTCAAAAATTCTACTATTATTTACCGATGGCGAAAATTTTGGGGCTTGTGAGCGCAAGACATTTTCTGATATTAAAAAGTTTGATCTGAAACTGATAATTGTGGGAGTGGGGACAACTAATGGTGGTCGTATTAAAGACGGCTCAAACTGGGTAAAAGATGAAAATGGGCAAATAGTCATTACTCACCTCAACAACGCTTATCTGGGAGACTTAGCCAAATCAACCAACGGCAACTATTTTGAAATTAGTGGCCAACAAAACGCTATTGTCGACGTAATTGAAGCCATAAATTCGGTGGAAAACCGCCTGATTGATAGCCGAAAAGTGGCCGTTGTAAGTAATAAATATAGGTATTTTCTAATGGTTGCACTCGTTTTAATTGCCCTAGATATCTTAGTGACAGTGTCGACCTTCCAAGTATAGGTCGGTTTTTTTATTTTTTACTAAACCCACTACCCCACCGTGTCGGAATCAACAAACAACACCCACTTAGAGGCTTCACTAACCCCTACTCTGCTATGGGGTCTTGGCGTAGGATATGTTATTTCTGGAATGTACTTCGGCTGGAATTTTGGCCTAGAAAAAGGAGGTACCCTTGGTATGTCCCTAGCTACGGGTCTCGTTGTTATCATGTATGTTTGTTTTACTTTTGGATACGCCGAACTTGCTTGTGCGATTCCTAAAGCTGGAGGAGTCTTCGACTATGCCACCCGCGCTTTTGGCCGCAATTGGGGCTTTTTGGCAGGAATAGCTCAAGTGATTGAATTTGTCTTGGCACCTCCCGCTATTGCCGTTGGGATTGGCGCCCACGTCAATCTATTTTTTCCCGAATTGCCGCCTACTTATGCCGCTGTAAGCGCGTATTTTGTTTTTACGTTACTGAATATAATTGGGGTAAAACTTGCAGCTACCTTTGAGCTTTTAATTTCATTTGTAGCCGTAGCAGGCCTTTTGCTGTTTGCTTGCCTTACGTTTGGGCACGTTTCGGTTCAAAATTTATCACACAACGCCCTTCCTAACGGTTGGTCAGGTGTATGGTCGGCAATTCCTTTTGCCATTTGGTTTTTTCTTGGTATCGAAGGTTTAGCCAACGCCGCTGAAGAAAGCAAAAACCCACAAAAAAACCTGACACGCGGTTTTGGTTCGGCCATGTTTACCTTAGTTATTCTTTGCAGTATAACCTTCATTGGCTCCGTTGGGATTGCAGGTTGGGAGGCCGTTATTTATAAAGTCGATGGTACTCCATCAGACTCACCACTCCCATTGGCCTTGGGTCGTTTAGTGGGCGAATCTTCTGCTTGGTACAATGTTGTCATTGTTACTGGTTTATTTGGGCTAGTCGCTTCTTTCCACGGGTTATTAATGGCCGCAGGCCGAGCCACCTTTGAAATGGGGCGTGTAGGGCATTTTCCCAAATTTTTGGGTCGGATTCACCCAAAGCTCCAAACACCCGCCAACGCCCTACTCATAAACATGTTGATTGGAATCATCATATTATTATCCAATACCTCTGCCGATATTATTGTGCTGTCTGTACTTGGCGCACTAACTCTCTACGGGTTTGGGAGTGTGAGTCTATTACGCCTCCGTAAAAGCGAACCACAGCTCCCTCGCCCTTTTCATTCGCCTGCCTATCCTTACCTTCCTTGGTGCGCTTTGGGGCTTACTTTACTATCACTCCTAGCAGTTATTTTTTCGAATCCACTTTTAGCCACTTACTACGCTGGTACCTTAGCACTAAGTTTTGCGATTTATGCCGTAACGAGTATGTATCAAAACGAATAAAAGTCATTTAAGTAAAAATTTCGCACTTTTTAATTTCATTTTAGTAAAGAAAGCACTAGCTTTGTTTCCGAATTCAATTATTTCTCATTCGAGAAATTGGATTTATAGAAATGGTGTGGATAACGTCGGAAAGCTGTTCGAAATTTCGAACAGCTTTTTGTTTTTTCTCCCCATTCTCTTTTCGCCCTAATACCTGTATTTTTGACTCAACATTTTTAGTGAGGCACTCTCTTATGTGGGATATTTATCTAAAGCACTTTAAAGATTTCTTACTTCTTGAACGCGGCTTGGCCGACAACTCCGTTGAAGCCTACGTACGCGATGCCACCAAGTTAGCTGAGTACATCGAACTAATGGGGAGCAAAGAAATAACGGCAATAGTAGAGTTCGACATTTTAGGGTTCTTAGGCTACCTCCACGACTTGGGCCTTGCGGCTCATTCACAAGCACGGATTCTGTCGGGACTGAAGGCTTTTTTCAAGTATTTAGTTCTTGAAAATATTCTTACTGTTGACCCCACCCAACTCATTGAGTCGCCACATCTGTCACGTCACTTGCCCGATGTACTCACTTATCCCGAAATTTTAGATTTATTGGAGGCCAACGACCTGTCAACTCCTGAGGGTATGCGCAATCGTGCCATGCTAGAGGTGTTGTACAGCTCGGGGCTGCGAGTATCAGAATTGGTAGATTTACAAATTACTAATTGTTATTTTGATGCAGGTTTTTTGAGGGTCATTGGAAAAGGAAACAAAACCCGACTAGTCCCCATTGGCGCTGATGCTACCAAACAAACTTTGTTGTACATCAATCACGTTCGTAGTCAAGTCGAAGTACAGAAGGGGCATCAAGATTTTGTGTTTTTGAACCGTCGGGGTAAACAGCTTACGCGCGTCATGGTTTTCTTGGTCATCAAAAACCTCGTTGAAGTGGCTGGGATACCCAAAAAAGTAAGCCCACACACTTTTCGCCATTCTTTTGCGACACACCTTATCGAAGGCGGTGCCGATTTGCGAGCAGTGCAAGAAATGCTCGGCCACGAATCAATCACTACTACCGAAATCTATACTCACCTCGACCGCGAATACCTCCGCGAGGTAGTCACCAAATGCCACCCAAGAGCCTAAAAAAAAGTCGCGGGGGGCATGGCCTCCCGCGATCTCCGCTTTTACTTTACCCCTTATTCAAATCACATGAAAACGTGAATCGATAAGCTCTTTATGCGTTATCACCTACTGATTTTTCCCCAACGAAATAGTGCTCGTTATATTTAAAGAGCAGATTGAAGGAGGTCATCGAACCGTAAATCTTGGTGATGTACTGCTGTATATTTACTTTTTCTTCGTCGTCTAATTTACTTGCATTGATGCGTTGCTCCATTACACGTAGACGGTCACGCGCCATTACGATTTTATGGAAAAAACTATCAATTGGCATTTCTTTAGGAGCCAAATCACTACGGCCAGGCTTCAAGATTAATTTTCCACCTTTCCACTTATCTCCCAACGGAATGGTTTCACCCGCGTCCAGCCATTTTTGAAGAATTTTGGTCAGCGACTGTTCAACATCAAATAAGCTTACTAAATCTGTATCTAGCTCAACTGCTTCTATAATCTCCAGTGGAGTGTCCAATTTAATGGCCTTATTTCCGTGCTCTATGAAGGTGATGCTGTAACTAGTCGACTTTACATTTATCACTACACCATCTCCAAATTCTGAATGACTAACACGAGAACCAACTCCCAAAATTCGCATCATTAATAAATGTTTTTATGAGCTACGCTTACCCTTTAAACAACTAACGTGCCAAACTCTACTTTAACAATTAAAAAAATCTAAACATCGAATTTTCAAAGAATTACAAATTAAACCATTTCACTAATCAACATATAAAAATATACCATAATTAACTTATTTAAGGATACCAAGGCCGTTAAGTAGTCATTTCAGTTGTACTCAAAAGTAGCTATCTCAGAAAAAAGACGATTAGAAAAATTTTCTCTGTAAAGTTATTTTGAAGGAAGCAACCCACTTTTTATAGTGATTCAAAGAAAAAACATAATTTTACCTAAATAATAAACCTTCAACTGAAAATGATTCAGACACGCATCATTCCTCGTACACACTCGGCCTACGACCCGCCGTTAGTTATCAAAATGCTCTTCAATCAAATCACTAAATACAATCCCCAGCGGGAGATTGTCTACCGAGATTTGTTTCGAATGGATTACCATACCTTCGACAAACGCGTGCGCCAGTTAGCCAATGTACTTACCAAAGCAGGAGTAAAAGCAGGTGATACTGTAGCCGTTATGGACTGGGATAGCCACCGCTATTTGGAGTGTTTTTTTGCTGTTCCGTGCTTAGGGGCTGTTTTACACACTATAAATATTCGGCTTTCTCCCGCTCAGATTCTCTATACCATGAACCACGCCGAGGATAAGGTGGTAATTGTGCATGAAGACTTTGTACCCATTATTGAAGCCATCAAAGACCAACTCACGACGGTTGAGAAATTTATCATTGTAACCGATAAAGTCTATCAAAACCCCGACGCTCCCTTACTAGCGACGTCTTTTCATCTTGAAGGCGAATACGAAAGCCTCCTCAGTACAAGCTCTGACCTATACGATTTTCCAGATTTTGACGAAAATAGTTTAGCCACAACTTTCTATACTACAGGAACAACTGGAAATCCGAAAGGAGTTTATTTCTCACATCGGCAGCTCGTGATGCACACATTTTGTTTGTTGGCCTATTTTCCAGGCTACCGTGCTTTACCCCTCGACCACCGCGATGTGTACATGCCCATCACGCCATTATTCCACGTCCACGGCTGGGGCTTCCCCTACCTGGCGACCATGCTAAATTTTAAACAAGTATATCCAGGGCGTTATGAGCCTGAAATGTTATTACGATTGTTGTTGAAAGAAAAAGTAACCTTTTCGCACTGTGTTCCTACAGTCCTCAATATGCTGGTCAACAGCCCCGTGGCGAAACAAGTCGACTTGAGCAACTGGAGCGTTCTGATTGGAGGGTCAGCGCTCACTAAAGGACTTGCCAAAGCGGCGCTTGAATTGGGCATTAATGTAACACAAGGATACGGCATGTCAGAAACAGCGCCTATTATGTCGGTAGTACACCTCACCGACGAACAACTTCAATTGAGTATCGACGAACAACTTCCGTTTCGAACCAAAGCGGGAAAAATTGCACCTTTTGTTGAATTGGATATTATTGACGACGACGGCAATTCGCTCCCCCACGACGGCCAAGCAGTAGGCGAGCTAGTCGCACGCGGACCGTGGATGACCCAAGGCTATTATAAAGATACCGAAGCATCGGAGAAATTGTGGACGGGCGGATGGTTGCACACAGGTGACGTAGCGGCAATTGGTACAGATTATTACGTTACCATTGCCGACCGTGTAAAGGATGTCATCAAAACGGGCGGCGAATGGGTTTCCTCGCTCGATATTGAGAATTTGCTTTCGCAAGTAGAAGGTGTGGCTGAGTCGGCCGTGATTGGGTTTCCTGACCCGCGTTGGGGAGAACGCCCTCATGCTATTTTGGTGATTAAACCCGATTATCAAAATAAAATCACGCCCGAAGAAATCAAAGCAGAGCTCCAAGCTCGGGTTAATAGCGGCGAAATCAACAAATGGTACGTTCCTGACAACATTAAATTTGTCGCAGAAATCCCGAAAACGTCGGTAGGTAAAATTGACAAAAAACGAATTAGGGTAGAGATGAAGGAGTTGATTTTAGGGCATTAAGAACGGGAAGAAAATTTGAACACAGCTTGGACGATTAAACAGATTTGTTCTGTATGCAATAGCAAAATCAGTGTAAATCCTTTTAATTTGTTGTATCTGTGTTCAAATTTTGTGATTTTGTGCAAAATTTCCTTCCCTAATGCACAAAGCAACTACGAACCCTCCCTCCTCCATGAACACCCTTCTCGGAGCTGCCTTTTTGATGGCAACCTCGGCGGTAGGCCCAGGCTTTTTGACCCAAACTACCGTTTTCACCCAGCAACTGCTTGCCAACTTCGGTTTTGTGATTCTGCTTTCGATTTTACTTGATTTGGGGGCACAACTTAACATTTGGCGTATTATTGCCATTACCGAAAAGCGCGCCCAAGACATCGCCAACGACCTATTTTTTGGATTGGGTTATTTACTATCAGCCCTGATAGTCATTGGTGGGCTGGCATTTAATATTGGCAACGTCGCAGGTGCGGGCTTGGGGATTGAAGTAATGAGTGGGCTGGATGTCCAAATTGGCGCGTTGGTAAGTGCAGGTATTGGAATCACCTTATTTTTACTTCCCGAGGCAGGCAAAGCCGTGGGAAATTTTACCAAGTACTTGGGTATCCTAATGTTACTCCTTATTACCTACGTAGTTTTCTCAGCCAATCCTCCCGTAGGCGAGGCCATTGTGCGTACCGTTGCTCCCCAACAATTTGACCCCGTTGCCACCATTACCCTCGTCGGAGGAACCGTCGGAGGCTATATCACTTTTGCGGGCGGGCACCGCTTGCTCGAAGCAGGTATAAAAGGGGCGCATTACCTTCCGCAAGTCAACCGAAGCGCCACCACAGGTATTTTGGTTACCTCCATCATCCGATATTTCTTATTTTTAGCAACGCTGGGTGTTGTGGCCATGGGACTTACGTTGAGCAAAGAGAATCCGCCCGCTTCGGTGTTTCAGTTAGCCGCAGGGCAGATAGGTTATCGCTTCTTTGGAGTATTGATGTGGAGCGCTGCCATTACGTCAGTCATTGGTTCGGCCTATACGTCGGTTTCGTTTTTACGCACCTTCCACCCAGCCCTCGAACGCAACCACCGTTACCTAACCGTCGCGTTTATTACGGTTTCTACCGCTATCTTTTTGGCCGTTGGCAAACCCGTCCAAATTTTGGTATTTGTCGGTACCATCAATGGTTTTATATTACCCATTGCACTAGCGGTCATGCTTATTGCAGCTCGTAACAAACGATTGGTCGGCAACTACCAACACCCGCTTTGGCTACAACTTGCAGGCTGGCTGGTCGTCCTCATCATGAGCGTCATGGCGATTCAGACGTTGTTGAAATAAGTAGTTGTAATCTAAAATTCGACATTCTGCGCTCTACACTCGACATTCTTTATGAAACGTATCGGTCTCATTTCTGACACCCACCATTTTTTGGACGACGCTATTTTTAACCACTTTGACCAATGCGACGAAATTTGGCACGCAGGTGACGTCGGTAGCGTCGAAATTTTGGACAAACTAGTCCAATTTAAACCGCTACGAGCGGTATATGGCAACATCGACGCCAAAGAAGTCCGCTGGCAAGCCCCCGAACACCAACGTTTTGAACTAGAAGGTTTTCGGGTGTGGATGACACATATTGGTGGCGCTCCCCAAAAATACAATCCCCACGTTCGGCCAGAGTTGTTCAATGCCACGCCCGATATTTTTGTGTGTGGCCACTCGCACATCCTCCGCGTCATGCGCGACCCGCAACTTCACAATATGCTTTACCTCAACCCAGGCGCGGCAGGCCGAGAAGGTTTTCACAAAATACGTACTCTATTACGGTTTACGTTAGACAGCGGTAAAATCAGCCAAATGGAAGTGATTGAGTTGGGGAAACGAGGAGCGATTGGTTAGACTAGGCATACTAATATGCTATTTATTAGAAGTACATACCAAATATTATTATTTTATTTTGGCATAATATTTACTTTTTTTATTATTTGAATACAAAATAAAAAATGGATTATTTATACTTATTAGTTACTCGGCAGCAAGACCGATTTTACCCCTATTTTGGTAGTTGAGATTTCGTTCAGGTATTCACTAAGCCCAATTTGGGTTTATAATTGTTGTATTATACCTAAGCTAACTATCCAAGAAAAATTCACTTACAAGGCAGCACATTTTCTATTACTCAATTCATTCAACAAAGCCTACGAGTTACAAGTGTATTCGGTGCAGCTTTTTTGATTTTTAAACAATATTATACTAATTCAGAATAAATACGGCGTAGTTTCAAACTTACAATGTCTTAAATTTCAGCACTTTGCGAATTTGAAAATCGTAATTTTAACATAAGAATTAGTATAAGTAATTACAATAAAATTTCTCCTAACAACTTCTTACGAACCATTTACGCTTTCCCAAATTCGTTTCTTCCCAAAATACCCCAAAAAAGGGGATGGATGTAGATGCTAGTAATTTTGTTCTACTTCGCAGGAAAACAAAGCATCGAAGCCATAATTAAGAAACTAGAACACAGCCAAGCCATCAATTAATCAAAAGTATTCATTCGGCACTCCTCACTCTCCCACTCGACATTCCTATCTTATTCTCCTTCTCCTCGAAATTCATCGGTAATCATTTTCCGAATCATTTGGTGTGGGCGAAGTGAATTGCCTTTTTTGCCCACACCTGTGGTGAGATAATTAACGCTGCGGTCGGCAGCGGTTGCTGCTTTTAAGGCCAAATTATGCGTATTCATCACCGAGTTTCTAAACTGCGTAAACTCCTCTTCGTTCATCATTTCACGTGCAATCTCGCCTTTTGCATAACCGTCGTTGAAAGACGCTATTCGGCTATCGGTTTGGGCCAAACGCGTGGTTTCAATCAATTCATCAAGCTCATCGCGGAGTTTGAGACGTTCGGCGCGTAGGTCGTCCAAATTAGGGAGTATTTTTAGCTCGTGGGCCAAAATATCCTTCTGAGTTGTATCTTCTGCCACTTCTTTTTCGACACCTTCAATTTCTTTCACCAATTTTTTACGGCGACGACGCAAACGTCCCAAACGCGGGTCGATTTGTAACCAGCGGTACCAGAAGTTTTGCAAAACGGGCAAGGCCATTCCCAACGAAACGGCACCCGCTAAAGCAAACAAAATTCCACTAAAAACAAACGATGCCAATGCCCACGGGCTGTTGACCAACCCTAAATTCAACTCGTCCGAGCGTAGCAATTGTTGTTCAATTTTTTGCAATAACGCTTGCTGCTGCGCGGGCGAAATTGACACAGTTGGGTCGAGCGGCATAGCATTTAACTGCAGGTTTTTCACCGACTTATTAATTGCTTCTTTGAGTTTGTCGGTACGGTACGCCTCATAACGAAACCAACCCAAAATTCCCAACGTCACAATCGCAAATCCTGCCAAACCCACCTTAAACCACGCATAACGCGAACGTGCTTGCTGCGTATGTTGGTCGGTGTAAGGTTTTTCAATGAGGCGGTCGTAAGCGGGTTTGAGCAAAATAGAAATCATGGCCAAACCAATGGCAAACGCCCAAGCTTCGTAGTTGTTGCGAATGTTGAGGGCATAAGCCACAATTTCGTGCGAGATAATCAAATCCCCGAACACAAAAGCCAAGCCTGCCGCAAAGAAAAACAACCCCGCCAACAGCGAATACTCCGACTGCGTTTGTTCACGGCGGTTGCGAAGCGCGTCCGTTTCGGCATCAATTTGATCCCGCTGTGCGACCAAATCCGCCAAACGTTTGGTAGATTTAGTAAAACGCTGTATAAATTCTTGCAGGCGGTCGTACGCGACTTTACGCTTTACGGTCGTCTCTTCTAATTGATTTTCAACCCGCTCTACCTCATTTCGGCGGTCAGTAATACGCTGTACTAACCAATTGTAGTGTATCTGACTCGACAAATAGCTTTCATAGGGATTTCGGTTTTCCGACCCTTCTACACCGCTGTTGTATCCGTGCAAAAAATCAGGTTTTTCGGTATGTTGTTGATTCTCTTCCATGATTGTTCTTGACTAAATAAAAAGCTCTTATTCAAACCCTTTTTCAAACTCACGCCATTGCTTATCCGTGAGGCGATTGCGAAGCTGACGCGCTAAGTAAAACTCACTTTCAAACAATTTGATAAGCGCATCTCGGCGGGCGTTCAAACGAGTCACTTCGGCCTCTGCTTTGTTGAGATTGGGCAAAATCTGCCATTTCTGCACTCGTAAAGCGTCAATTTCGGCCGTGAGTCGCGCTACTTCGCCGTCCCAAGTTTCCGTTTTAGCTGATTTTTCTTTCTTCAAATTGGCTCCTGTCAACCATATTTTCAAATCATTTTGCAATACGGTGATGTTGCTCAACAACAATTTCCCAGCAAACAAAAACAAGAAAAACACAAAGACAAACAACGCACCTGCGCGCCAAACGACTTGATTTTGAATAGCTTGTACAAACACAAACAGAGCAGCTGCAAACGGCATTCCCACTTCTTCGAGCATTCGCCGCCACGAAACGGTGCTTTCCGTGTCGTGAAACAACGACACTCTCCCAAACAAGTTGAACATTCCCGCCAAAAATACTCCGACTGCAATCCATTGACTATTGGGATACAACGGGCGGAGGGTATCGTCAATTAGAAAATAATTTCCCACGCACATCACCGCCGAAAAGGCCAAACCCACAATCGTACGAGGTAATTGGTGTTCTCCGTCGTGGTTGCGGCCTTCCAAGTCCGAACATTTTTCTTTGAGCTCGGTGATACGATTTTCTTTTTGCTCAATAAACAGGTTCAATTCCTGAATTTTCTCCCCGTGACGCTCCACTTCTCGCTCCCAATCGGCTGTTTGGTGGACAAAATAATTACGGATAATGGCGACTTTTTCCTCCGATTTTGATTCGGATAAACCAAAGATTACCCCTTCATCACGCAGCAGGGTTTCATCTTCCAACCAAGTTGGCCATTCAATTTTCGGACTAGAGGGCGTCATCGCCCACGATTTTGTCTCCGACTGAGGCTCTTCTACAAACAAAGGTTGTGCTAGAGCAGCCCCCACCGATGAAGTCACAGTTCTCGTAATGGGGGATAAAGGCAAAGCAGACATAGTCGTCGTTACAGGCAAAGGTATTGGAACAGCTACTTTAGAAGGCTCCAATTCATCAAAAGACACTAATTCGGGGTCTTTTTGAAAGTTATCGCGACTAAAATAGGCTTTGACACGTTCAAAGAGGCTCATATTGGATGGTTTGGGCTGTTAAATACGTATTTGTTAATCACAATTTGATACTTAAAAACTCGAAGTTGGCAAAATTTATTGTTTTACTCCCCAAAAATGGGACGAATGATGCAATTTAAGACGTAGAATTTACTTTTTAACTTTTAAAAGAACTTTTTAACATATCGCTTATGGTAAGGTATAAATACTACAAAACTTTTCTCGATACTTTACAAGTAAGTCGCTCGTATATCTTTCCTATTGTTTCGACATATAAATAAGCGGGTTTCTAAAATAAAAAACTCCTCGTTGAATAGGTTCAGCAAGGAGTTTTTTATTAGTAGAGTCTGACTATTGTCTAACTTTATATGCGTCAGACCAATACGATGATGTTTCCCCTTAGACTACCATTTGAATACAGTTAGAAGGTAGTCAGACTGTATTGGGAACCTATCTTGTAACGATTTTTAATTCGTCTAGTTGTTTTGGGTCAATCGGCGCTGGAGAATCAATCATCACATCGCGACCAGAGTTATTTTTTGGAAATGCAATAAAGTCACGAATTGAATCTGCCCCTCCGAAAATTGAACACAAGCGGTCGAACCCAAAGGCAATACCCGCATGCGGCGGCGCTCCAAACTCAAACGCATCCATCAAGAACCCAAACTGCGCTTTAGCTTCTTCTGGCGTAAAGCCCAAGATTTCAAACATTTGCATCTGTAACGGACGTTGGAAAATCCGCACTGAGCCTCCGCCTACTTCCGTTCCGTTGATAACCATATCATAAGCATTGGCACGAACTGCGCCTAAATCGGTCGATAACAATGGAATGTCTTCAGGTTTAGGACTTGTGAACGGGTGGTGCATCGCAAACCAACGTTGCTCTTCTTCACCGTACTCCAACAGTGGAAAATCAACGACCCAAAGTACCTTGTACTCATCAGGATTACGTAAGCCCAAGCGGCTACCCATTTCCAAACGAAGTTCGTTGAGCTGCTTACGGGTTTTATTGGCTTCGCCCGCCAAAATCAAGAATAAATCGCCTGGTTCGGCACCAAATGCATCGGCCCATTTTTTAAGGTCTTCTTCGCTGTAAAATTTATCGACCGACGATTTGATGGTTCCGTCAGCATTATAACGCGCATACACCAATCCTTTGGCACCGATTTGAGGGCGTTTTACCCATTCTGTCAACTCGTCAATTTGTTTACGTGTGTAGTCAGCACATCCTTTTGCACAAATTCCTACAACTAATTCAGCCGCATCAAAAACCGCAAAATTTTTACCCGAAATCAAATCAATATCTCCCTTTAATTCCACGAACTCCATGCCAAAACGCACGTCGGGTTTGTCCGAACCGTACTTTTTCATGGCGGTTGCATAGGTCATGCGGGGAACTTCAGGCAGGTCAATTCCTTTGACAGCTTTGAACAAATGACGAATCAATCCTTCAAACATTTGCAAGACATCCTCCTGCGTCACAAACGACATTTCACAGTCGATTTGCGTAAATTCAGGCTGACGGTCGGCACGAAGGTCTTCGTCGCGGAAACATTTTACAATTTGGAAGTAGCGGTCAAAACCAGAAACCATCAACAATTGCTTAAACGTTTGCGGCGATTGTGGCAAGGCGTAAAACTCCCCTGGATTCATGCGGCTTGGCACCACAAAATCGCGCGCGCCTTCCGGCGTTGATTTAATCAACACGGGCGTTTCTACCTCAATGAAGTTTTGCGAATCCATAAAAATGCGCGTTTGTTGCGCTACCTTATGACGCAACTCAAGGTTTTTACGAACAGGACTGCGACGTAAATCCAAGTAGCGGTATTTCATACGAAGTTCGTCACCCCCGTCGGTTTCGTCTTCAATCAAAAATGGAGGAAGTTTTGCAGGGTTTAATACCTCTAACCCACTCAATTTCAATTCAATATCTCCCGTTGGGATTTTATCGTTTTTGGCAAAGCGTTCTGAAACTGTCCCTGAAGCTTGAATAACGAATTCACGTCCAAGTTCACGAACTTTAGCGATGATCTCAACCGCCGTTTTTCCTTCTTCTACCATCAACTGCGTAATGCCGTAGCGGTCACGCAAATCAATCCATATCATGCCTCCTTTGTCGCGGATACGCTGAACCCAACCGCTCAAGGTAACTTCTTTATTTACATCCGAAATGCGGAGTTCTCCGCAAGTGTGCGTTCTAAGCATAGAATATTATTTCTTAAATTCCTTAAAAAGTCCGCAAAAGTACGGAATAAATAATAAAAACCTTATACGTTTTGTAATTGGCACACTTACTAAACCTATACAAAATTTGTAGATTTAGTAATTAACGTACCTGCCAAATTTATAAGGTTTTGCTTAAAAACAAAGAAGGGCAAGCGGAGAACCCCGTTTGCCCTTTTTTTGACACATTGTTATAACCTAATCAGAATTCGGAATTTCAATATATCAGTTGAATGTTGCAATTAAGCAAGCTTAACGTTAACAGCGTTTATTCCTTTTTTTCCTTGGACTTTGTCAAACGTCACAGAATCGCCCTCAGTAATTTTGTCTACTAAGCCCGAAATGTGTACGAAAATCTCTTGTCCACCACTAACGATGAAGCCAAATCCTTTTGATTCGTTGAAGAACTTTACTGTTCCTGTTTCCATTGTAAAAAAATTATAAAAATGAATAATTGGCATGACGCCACTACAAAAGTAAAAAATTAAAGTTAGATTTTTTTTTTTTGGTCTGTTTTTTAGTTTCTGGCTATCAAGAACTTGTTTCTTTCGCCTATCGTTATTTATTTTGGACAATAACGACATTGGCTTACTTTACTTAAAAAACTGACTCCTTTGAACCAAGTAATTGATAATCACGGGCGCCCCATCAACTATTTGCGACTGGCCGTAACAGACCGTTGTAATCTGCGTTGTTTTTATTGTATGCCCGAAGAAGGCATCAAGTACGTTCCTAAACCTCACTTGCTCACGTGGGAAGAAATGGAGAGAGTTATACGAATTTTGGTGAGCATGGGAGTCGATAAAGTTCGGATAACGGGAGGTGAACCTTTCGTTCGGCGAGGCATTATGGAGTTCCTTGAAGAACTAAGCCACATTGAAGGTTTACGACAAATAAATATTACTACCAATGGAGTTTTGACAGCTCCTTTGGTTCCTGATTTAAAAAGAATTGGAATCAAATCCGTCAATTTGAGTTTGGATAGCCTCGACCGTCAGCGCTTTTACGACATCACCCGCCGTGACGAGTTTATGAACGTGTGGCAAACCTTTGAAGCGCTGCAAGCACATCAAATTTCGACAAAAATCAATACCGTGGTCATGTCGGGAAAAAATACAGACGACATAATTCCCATGGCAGAGCTCACCCGCAACTATCCTGTAAGTGTACGCTTTATCGAAGAAATGCCTTTTAACGGAGACGGTGCCCACAAATACCAAGAGTTTTGGAATTATCGTCGGATTCTTGAAGAATTAAAGAAACAATATCCTGGTATTTACAAACTTCCCGACCCTCCTGCCTCTACTGCCTATAATTACAAAATTCCTGGCCATCAAGGCTCAATTGGTATTATTGCCGCCTTTAGTCGAACGTTTTGCGGAACTTGTAATCGCTTGCGATTGACCCCTCAGGGGCAGTTTAGAACATGTCTATACGACGAGGGAGTTTTTAATGTTCGTGACTTAATTCGTCAGGGTCTAGATGATACTGTTATTAAAAGAATTATTTTTGAAGTACTTCAAAATAGAGCAAAGGATGGCTTTGAGGCCGAGGCAAGACGCAAAGTAGGGACAGTTTCAGAATCTATGTCAACTATTGGTGGATAGACTCTCAGCTGTTTTATTATTCGTCGTCGATTTTTACATTCTTCCAGTTTTCGCCTGAACGTATACGATTAAGTTGAGTGTGGGTAATACCAAATTGCTTTGCAATCATTTTCAAGCGGTTTTTATCACTTTTCAACATTTTCTTAATCATTCTCACTTTAGGTTCAGTGAGTTTATAGTTACGAGTACGTTTAGGGATTTGACGATTGATGACCGCAGGATTGTTACGGTTATGTTCTACCATCTCATTTTTGGTCGCCCATTGTAAGTTTTCGGCTCGATTGTTTTGTTTATCAAAATCTAGATGAATCACGTATTTTGATTCTTCACTATTTTTTTTGACGAACAAATCAGCCACTAGTTTATGGACATATTTGTTGATAGTTTTTCCGCCAGTAATCCGTATATTTAACGAACGATACCCTTGAATGACAGACCCTTTAATAATTTTACCTTTGTTATCTTCTCCCTGAAAACTAGCCAAACGGCCATAGTTTGACACTTTATAATGAGGCGGATTTTCAACTCCTTCAAACTCAATTCGCACCCACCTCTCGTTCCAGTAGTTGGTTATGTTGGTATCAGCCATGATTCTTGTATTATTGATTGTTTTGGCGCACGTCAGCCGTATTTTTCAATACATTTGTCTAACCACAGTACAACTACTTGTGCTTTTTTATTGTTTTGAAATTACTAAATATAACCAGTCAGAATGAAAAAAACGCTTATACTTGGAGCTTCCACCAACCCTGAACGTTACGCCTTTATAGCTGCTCATCGACTTTCCAGCCACGGGCATCCCATTGAGTTAGTGGGACTCAAGGAAGGAATAGTAGCAGGAAAACAAATTCATACGGATAAACCAATCATCGAAAATATCGATACTGTCACCTTATACGTAGGGTCTCGTAACCAACCCGAATGGTATGATTACGTTCTATCGCTTCATCCTAAACGGGTTATTTTTAATCCTGGTACCGAAAACGATGAGTTTGCTGGTTTATTGGCTCAAAACGGAATCGAAGCTCAAGAAGCATGCACTCTTGTGCTTCTTTCGATGAATGCCTATTAAGCTATGTTTGGTGTTTGGTAGTAAAACCATTAGTGGTGAAAAAGTTCTTTTTCTACTTCTCGTACCTCCATGTGCCCTTCGGCGTTAAGTTCAGTCAGTTGTAGGCGTTTAAGTTCATTAATGAGTAGTGGGTCATATTTAGCTGTTACGCGTACATAGTTTTCGGTGAATCCTTGCATGTTTCCATCTACGATTTCATCTTCAAATAGTACCGTACGTTCGGTTTCAAGTTGGCTTTCATAAAAAGCTCTTCTTTTTTTATCTGACAAAATATGTAACATTTTTGACCGCTCAGCGCGTTGCGATTGAGGCACCACAGGTTTGATGTCTACTGCCAATGTGTTAGGGCGTTCGGAATACGTAAATACGTGCAAATACGAAATCGGAAGTTCATTTAAAAAATTATACGTTTCCAAAAATTCTTCTTTAGTCTCACCTGGGTGCCCCACTATCACATCTACTCCAATGCAGCAATCAGGCATCAACTCTTTGATTTTGGCCACGCGATCTACATACAATTCTCGACGGTAACGACGGCGCATCAAACCTAATACCTTATTTGAACCCGACTGGAGCGGGATGTGAAAGTGTGGTACAAAGCGCTTTGATTGAGCTACAAAAGCAATGATTTCGTCGGTCAACAAATTGGGTTCAATAGACGAAATCCGAAAACGTTCAATTCCTTCAACCTCATCCAACGCTTGAACCAATTCAAAAAATGTTTCAGTACGTTTTCCATCATGAAGGCCAAAATCACCAATATTTACACCCGTCAAAACAATTTCTTTGACTCCACGAGCAGCGATTTCGCGAGCAGCTTTCACCACATTTTCTACTGTATCCGATCGGCTTTTTCCCCTTGCTAACGGAATGGTACAATAGGCGCAAGGATAATCACAACCGTCTTGCACTTTTAAAAACGTACGTGTGCGGTCATTAAGTGAATACGACACGTGGTAATCTACCGCTTCTTCAATCGGCGAAGCAATGACTCGTCCAGGTTGAGCTACGGGTACTTTTACAAATCCATCCAGTAAATCAATTAATCGAAATTTTTCGGCAGCACCAAGTACCGCATCGACTCCTGGAATTTCGGAGATTTCTTGAGGTTTTAATTGAGCATAACAACCGATAATAGCCACGTAACCATTGGGGTTGATGCCCTGCGCTTCTCTGACGATTTTACGGCATTTTTTATCCGCATTGTCCGTCACCGAACACGTATTAATAATAAAAATATCGGGCTGCTCATTAAAGGCAACTTTTTGGTAACCTTTCTGCTCAAACATCCTTGATATACTGGAAGTTTCGGAATAATTGAGTTTACAGCCTAATGTATAAAAAGCAACTTTTTTCATGATGCAAAATTAGTGATAATACTCATTTGGGCGACAAACTATCTGTATATTCGTCAATTCCTTAAATTGAAACCCATAACTTTGTCTGTCAAACAAAAAAAAGATATGTTTGGTACCTATTCTAAAATCAGTTGATTTCATTGTAATTTCCCGCAGTTTTATTTATGGCAAATATGAGATTTAAGGCCCTTGAAACGGCCCATAACCGTACGGCAATCAGTGTAGCACCACCCAGCGAAAAAGTGGCCGATTATTACGGTTCATATACTTTCAGTGACGATGTGATGAAGTCGTTGCTAACTCCCGAAGCCTATTTTAAAGTTTCAAACGCAATCAAATCAGGGTCACGGATTGACCGTGAAATCGCCGACGAAGTTGCTGCCGCCATGAAGTCATGGGCAACTTCCAAAGGCGCAACGCACTATACCCACTGGTTTCAACCACTTACAGGTGGAACTGCCGAAAAACACGATGCTTTTTTTGATGTTACCTCACAAGGCAAAGCTATTGAGAAGTTTAAGGGAAGCGCGTTGGTTCAACAAGAACCTGATGCTTCTTCTTTTCCGAGCGGGGGCTTACGGGCAACTTTCGAAGCACGTGGCTACACGGGTTGGGACCCAAGCTCTCCCGCCTTTTTGATGGACAACGGCGCTGGGGGAAAAACCCTTTGTATCCCATCGGTTTTCATTTCTTACACGGGTGAAGCACTGGATTATAAAACGCCCATCTTGCGCGCTCTTCACGTCCTCGACAAAGCCGCGACGGCCGTCATGTATTACTTCGACCGAAATGTGGAAAAAGTAACAGCAACGCTCGGCGCCGAACAAGAATATTTTTTGGTGGACAAGGCCCTTTACTACGCTCGTCCCGACTTAATGATGTCGGGACGAACGGTTTTTGGGCACTCACCCGCCAAAGGCCAACAGCTTGAAGACCACTACTTTGGTTCGATTCCGCCTCGCGTCAATGCCTTCATGGTCGATTTCGAATACGAAGCATGGAAACTTGGAATTCCTGTGCGTACACGTCACAATGAGGTAGCTCCTGGGCAATTTGAATGCGCTCCTACCTTCGAAGAACTCAACTTAGCCATCGATCATAACGCGCTTTTGATGGACTTGATGCACAAAGTAGCCGAAAAGCATAATTTCAAAGTTCTTTTCCACGAAAAACCGTTTGCGGGTATCAATGGTAGTGGAAAACATAACAACTGGTCGATGATGACCGATACAGGGGTAAACTTGCTGGCCCCCAGCAGCAAACCCAAAGAAACACTCCGCTTCTTAACGTTTATGATGAATACCGTGAAAGCAGTGCACGACCATGCCGATTTGTTGCGAGCGTCGATTGCTTCCGCGGGTAACGAATACCGTTTGGGTGCCAATGAAGCTCCTCCCGCAATTGTGTCTGTATTCCTTGGAGATGAACTCATTCGCTTGCTAGAAACCCTTGAAAGCCGCGGCGAAATACAACTTGAGAAAGGTGATAACGTCTTCTATAAACTTGGTATCACTCGCACTCCTCCTTTGATGCGCGACAATACCGACCGCAACCGTACTTCGCCTTTTGCATTTACGGGGAATAAGTTTGAGTACCGTGCCGTTGGGGGAAGTGCCAATAGTGCCTCACCGATGATTATTCTCAATACGATTGTTGCAAACCAATTGCAAGAGTTTCGGAAAGAACTTGAGGCTCGCCTCGAAACAGGTGAAAAGAAAGAGCTAGCAATTGTCGATATTCTGAAAAATTATTATCGTCAGACTAAACGGATTTTATTCCAAGGTAACGGCTATTCGGACAATTGGGTACAGGAAGCGGCTAGCCGCGGTCTTACTAACATTGCCTCAACTCCTGTGGCCCTTGGTAAATATATTGAGCCTTCTGCCATTGCGGTGCTTGAAAAAATGGGGGTATTGACCGAACGCGAAATACACGCTCGCTACGAAATTGAATTGGAAAATTACATCAAAAAAGTACAGATTGAATCACGAGTGATTGGCGATTTAGCCCTCAACCACGTCGTATCTACTGCCGTAAAATACCAATTTCAATTGGCTCAAACAGCCAAAGCTTTGGTTGAGCTAGACCTTATCAAAGAAGCACAACCGTTAAAGGAATTGATTCGAGAAGTATCTCAACGGGTTCTGACCATTAAACAGGCCGTTGATGCCATGACTGAGGCCCGTAAAAAAGCGAACAACACAGAAGACCTCGTGGAGCGTGCCGTTTTGTACGGTTCGGAAATCAAAGAGTATTTCGAGAAGATTCGCTACGAAGTCGATAAACTCGAACTTCTCATCGACGACGAAGACTGGCCGCTCGTTAAGTACCGCGAGATGCTTTTTGTAAAATAAATTAATTTTGTCCATCTTCCCGAAAATTTGAACCTTTCGGGAAGATTTAGACGTGCTACCTTCACAACTATGGTTTCAGAATTTGGGGTTATACTTTTGTTCATCTTTGCTGCAATAGCGCTCATCGTTGTTATGCTCACGCTGGCAAAAGTGATACGACCGCATCGTCCAAACGAGGAAAAACTAACAACCTACGAGTCAGGCGAAGACCCACTTGGCAATGCTAATATTCAGTTCAATGTACGATTTTATGTCATTGCCATTATCTTCTTATTATTTGAAGTAGAGCTCATCTTTTTGTTTCCTTGGGCTGTCGTATTTGGTCAAGAAAACCTGATTCGTCAAACGGATGGCCTTTGGGGATGGTTTTCGCTCATAGAAATGTCTCTATTCGTCGGAATTCTCATTTTAGGACTGGCTTACGCTTGGAGTAAAGGTTATTTAGATTGGGTACGCCCACGTCCTCAAACTCCCTCCGTTTCAACGAAAGTACCTCCTCAGCTTTACCAAAAAGTTAACGAAAAATACGCTGTAAAAAGATAAGCTTCTCGGCAAAGAAAAAGCCCTCTAGATGTGCATCTTAGAGGGCTTTTTTAGGGGTATTATCCAACTCTAATTGATACCTACCAACTCAATTTCAAACACCAAATCTTGTCCTGCTAGCGGATGATTTGCGTCTACGATAATCTCTGCGTCAGTTACCTGAACCACTGTCACAGGGATTGGCTGAGGATTTCCGTCTTGGTGCATATTCAACTGCATCCCTATTTCAAACGGAATATCGTCAGGAAGTTCCGAACGGTTAAAAGGCAAAATGAGTTCGTCCTGTGCTGGACCGTACGCTTCCTCTACTGGAATTTGTACCGTTTTTTTATCACCAATGGTCATTCCCTGAATTCCATTATCAAACCCTGGAATCACCATACCCGAGCCTAATTGAAATTGCAAAGGTTCGCGTCCTTCTGACGAGTCAAACAAAGTGCCGTCAGTCAACGTTCCTTTGTAGTGTACCTGTACGGTATCACCTGATTTTGCTACACTCATGTTATTTGTTTGTTAAGTAATTTCTCTTAGTACGCTCTTGCAAACAATACTCTGCGGGTTGAAGGCTTACCCGTAAGGATACACTTACCTTCCTCCTCTGGAGCATTATATGGAATGCAACGAATAGTAGCTTTAGTCTCGTCTTTAATGCGGTCTTCCGTTTCAGAAGTACCATCCCAGTGCGCCAACACAAATCCGCTCTTTTCGTCAAGAACTTGTTTAAACTCTTCGTAAGTATCTACCTTGTGCGTATTTGCTTCACGGAAAGCAAGGGCTTTTTGATAAATATTTTGTTGAATGTCTTCCAATAATTTTTCGATGTATTCTACAATTCCATCAAGTGCAACGGTCGTTTTTTCTTTGGTATCGCGACGGGCAATTTCCACCGTACCGTTTTCTAAATCACGCGCTCCCATTGCCAAACGCACAGGTACCCCACGAAGCTCATATTCGGCAAATTTCCAACCAGGTTTGTTCGCGTCCGAATCATCGAATTTAACGCTAATTCCGATGCGCTTTAAGCCCTTCATAATTTCTTGTACTTTTTCAGAAATGTGAGCTAATTGCTCTTCACTGCGATAAATAGGCACAATAACCACCTGAATAGGAGCAAGTTTAGGTGGCAATATCAAGCCTGAGTCATCTGAATGGGCCATTACAAGCGCGCCCATCATACGTGTACTCAAGCCCCACGATGTTCCCCATACATATTCTAAGCCTCCACCTTTGCTTTGGAATTTTACATCAAATGCCTTCGCAAAGTTTTGGCCCAAGAAATGTGAAGTACCCGCTTGAAGAGCCTTTCCGTCTTGCATCATGGCTTCGATACACAATGTTTCTTCTGCTCCTGCAAAACGTTCGTTAGCAGTTTTGTATCCTTTTACTACAGGCAACGCCATCCACTCCTCCGCAAAACGAGCGTACACTTCTAACATTTGGCGCGTTTCGGCCATTGCTTCCTCCGAGGTCGCGTGTGCAGTGTGGCCTTCTTGCCAAAGAAACTCGGCCGTACGCAAAAACAAACGCGTGCGCATTTCCCAACGAACCACGTTCGCCCATTGGTTGATAAGTAACGGTAAATCGCGGTATGACTGTATCCAGTTTTTATACGTACTCCAAATCACCGTTTCTGACGTTGGGCGTACAATAAGTTCTTCTTCAAGCTTTGCCTCTGGGTCTACAATCACTCCGCTACCGTCAGGCGCATTTTTGAGGCGGTAGTGCGTTACCACCGCACATTCTTTCGCAAAGCCTTCCACGTGGCTTGCTTCTTTACTTAAATACGATTTGGGAATAAAAAGGGGAAAGTAAGCATTGGTATGCCCCGTTTCTTTGAACATATCGTCAAGGGCACGTTGCATTTTTTCCCAAATTGAAAAGCCGTATGGTTTAATCACCATACAGCCTCTTACGGCCGAGTTTTCGGCCAAATCCGCCCTTTTAACTAATTCGTTGTACCACTCAGAATAATTATCGCTACGACTTGGAATCGCGTTTGCCATCGTTGTATTTGTTACAGGTTTTACTCTTGAACTTTACAGTTTTATCGCTTGTATTTAGATTCGAAAGAAAAAATGAAAGTTTGTTTAAAAAAAACGCAAAAAATAACTTCTTGTTGATTATCAAATACTTAAACGTACATTTTACACCCATCTTTTCTACCTGCTAATAATCAAACATTTGTACATTTGAGTGTAAACTTGACATTTATAATTCTTTGATTTTCAGCATTTTTGCCAAGAATAACTCGTTAGTTTTTTTACAAAAAATTCTTGCAAAGATACTTTTTTATCCTAAATTTGTGACGAAACTGAATCAGAATCCATCAAAATAGCGTTTTAGAGGTAGTAAGGACTGATTTGTGTCTAATCTTTAAACATTTTGAACACCATGAAAACCCTTCGTTCACTCACCCTTTTATCGGCCATTGGCTTGATGGGATTGTGGGGTTGTAGCTCCAAACAATACACTACCCAAGACGATGCTGAGTACGATGACTTGTACGGAAATTCGTCAAGTACCGTAGTTGCTATGGCCAGCCGCACCAACGAACAATCTTTTGACTCCCGTAATCTTAATCCTGATTTTCGCCCAGGTCAACCATCAAACAATGATAGCCAAGACGATTATTATGATGAGTCATATTTAAGCTCACGCGGAGTTACGCGTAATTTAGGACCAAATGCAGGCTATAATGCTGGTTTTGCCGATGGCTACAGTTCTGCCTACAACAATCTTAGTTGGGGCAATTACTGGAATTCTCCTTGGCGTAGCGGCTTCAACACCTGGAATAGCTGGAATTATTCACCTTCCTTCATGTTAGGTTTGGGCTATGGGCTTGGTGGCTGGGGTTATTCAAATTTTTATAATCCTTATCAGTGGAATAGCTGGGGACAGAGCTATGCTTGGAACGACCCCTTCTTCGGGTCACCTTGGGGGTCTTCTTATGGTTACGGCTGGAATTCGTTCAATAGTGGTTGGTACTCACCTTGGGGTTACAATTCTGGAAACTTCTGGGGTAATAGTGGCTATTGGAACAGTAATTCATGGTATAATGGACCAACCAATAACATCCAAATCGTAGATAATCGTCGCCGCCCTGGCACTGACTACTATAACCGAGTAGATCGTTCATCGAACGCTTACAACAGTAATACAAATAACAGTCCGCGTTACACCAACGAAGGACGTCGCCAAGGCTACGACCCAACTGATCGTTCGTCGACGTACAGCAACGGAAATTCATCTACTAGCGACTCCTATTACTCTCGCCCACGCGGAGGAGCCAACCGCTCATACGATGGTTATTCTTCAAGTAATAGTGGACGTGCTAGCAGTGATTATTATTCATCAAATGGTTCTGGCTCAAAATCAAGTTCTTACTCATCAGGAACTCGCGGAGGTGCGACTCGTTCCTACGGAGAGTCGAGCAACAACAGTACTTACAATAACCAACGTTCTTATAGCAACAATTCATCGAGCAGCAACAATAATAGCAGTTGGAGTAATAACAATAGCGGGAACAACAGCGGGCGTAGCAGCAGTAGCTGGGGCGATAGTGGTGCATCTCGTAGCAGTAGCTCAAGTTGGAGCAGTGGTAGTTCATCAAGTGGTAGTAGCAGCGGCTCAAGTGGCTCATCTAGCTCTGGCTCACGTGGTCCACGTTAATAGTTAAACACAAGAATTCTCTCAATAGAATCCCCCTTTTCAAGAATGTCTTTTACATTTGTTGAAATACCCAAACCTCGCTATTTAAACAATAGCGAGGTTTTTTGTGAATTATAAATGTACTTTTAACAATTTTATTTCTACCTGCCATGAAAAACCGTCCAGTCGTATGGGGAATCTTGCTTGGGTTAGCAGCTTCTTCCCAAACCTACGCCCAAAGTCGTCTGTATTCAAATACCGCCATGCAATTATCGAGCATTACTCAAAACGGCACAGCCCGTTTCCAAGGAGTGGGAGGTAATCATGCGGCACTGGGTGGAGATGCCAGCAATATTTTCGGCAACCCTGCGGGTATTGCCTTTTTTAACCGCTCCGAAATTAGCCTTAGTCCCTCCTTTTATAACATAAGCAATGAAGCTTCTTATATCGGGAGTACGCAAAATCAGCAGAAATTCAACCCTAATTTATCGCAATTTTCGCTCATCTTAGCAGGTAATCCACAAGGTTATAACCGCGAATGGCGTCGAACCTCTTTCGGAATCAGTTATTCGCGACAAGTCAACGCCAACAATGCTTTTACCTACAATGGTACCAATAACCGTAGTTCGATGATTGATAACATCGCCCAACTTGCTACTGGCCTTTCGGTAAAAACATTGGAGGATGAGTACAACAATGGCCGCCCCTTCTCTATTGAATCAGCCTTCTACAATTTGTACCAAATTGACCCACTTTCGGCTACGGGTCCCTACCGCCGTCCTATTCCCCTTTCTCGCTCTTCGTTTGAGCAAAGTGGTGATATTGAAATAACTGGTGGTTCATCGCAATGGACATTTGCCTACGCAGGCAATTACGCCGATAAACTTTACTTAGGAATTTCGGGTGGTTTTTCTCGTCATACCTACATCCGTCGTAATAACTATCAAGAGCGTTTTGTGAATAGTGGCTCTTTTAGAGGATTAGACTACCGCGAAGATGTGAATATTTCGGGAAGTGGTCTTTTTGTTTCGGCAGGCGTTATTTATAAGCCTAATGCGCTACTTCAGCTTGGGGCGTCTATTCATAGTCCGACTTTAAGTAATTTACAAATGACTTACCAAGAGGAAGTTGGCGTAGATGTACTGAACAATCGAGTACCAGTCTATGACTCAAACGGCAGACCCATCACCAACGCCCAAGGACAGCAAGCCTATGACGATCTTCCTACTAATCGGGTAAATTTAGAACCTTATGATTTTGAATATAAGATGCGTACTCCTATGCGAGCTACTGGAGGAATTACCATTTTCATTGGTAAAAAAGGGTTTATTACTGGTAGCGCCGAATACGTAGGATACAAAAACATGGGAGTAAGCACTATCGATGACAATCAGTTTAAGACCAATAATAAACGCCTTATTCAATCGTCGTTCAACAACGTTGTTAATTTACGAGTTGGTGGCGAAGCACGTCTGGATAAATTTAGAGCACGTGCAGGAGTCGCATTATTTCCCAATGCTTACAATCAGAATTACAACGTAGAGGGCAATTTAGACCGCTCAAAATTCCAGTTTTCGGGCGGATTAGGCTATCGTAACGACCAATACTATATTGACTTAGCAGGTACCTATTTGCAAACCAAGGATGCTTTTGCACCTTATCAGCTCAACGACCCAGCCAATTATTTCTCAGCTAAATTGAATGTAACTTCACTCAATTTTACGGGAACAGTAGGATTGTTTTTCTAATTGGTATTGATTACTGATTGGTATTTTATTCAAAAATGCGGAACTATTAACAATTTGGCGGAACCATTGGAACACGGATAAAACAGATGCAAGCAACGCAGAAAAGCCCTTAACGTCAGTAACAAAGTTAGGGATTACGAATTAGTACAATAGTCGCCTTTAGGAATGAATTTAAAAATACAGGGAGAGTAAAATTGGGCAGGCAAGATGTAGTGTACTCCTCCCCAAAGGTTCAGCCAAATTTCATAAAAAAAGCGAAAAGCTTAGGCTTTCCGCTTTTTTTGTACCGAGGACGGGAATCGAACCCGTACGAGCGTTTCGGCTCACAGGATTTTAAGTCCTGCGTGTCTACCAGTTCCACCACCTCGGCAGGGGGTATCCCTTTTTGACAAAAAAGCACCGTTTTCGGCGGTGCTTTGAGCGAAAGACGGGGTTCGAACCCGCGACCTCGACCTTGGCAAGGTCGCGCTCTACCAGCTGAGCTACTTTCGCGTTTCTATTAAAACTTATATTGGCGAACCGTCTAAGTGTTAATTGGTGGTGCAAAAGTAACTCGTTTGGCTATATCACGCAAGTATTTGACCATATTTTTTTTGCATTTTTTTAAAATTTTTTCCAATCACCTATAAATCAACTAAATACAATAGTGAAATTTTTTAAAGTATTTTACGACCCTTACATTGTATTGACTTCAATATCTGGCTTTGGAGTCGAGTAGATCTGCGACTTTACCAGAATAATTTACCTGGTTACTTAAAGCTCAATTACTGACGAAATGCTTTTACGTCAACTCGGCGGTTTTGTTGGCACCCTTTCTCTGTAGCATTGCTTGCCGCAGGGGCAAATTTGGCAAGGCCCGCTACGTCTGGACAAGAATCATCGTTATCGCAAATTTCGTCACCATCAATATCAGAGTTCATTTTTACTGAACCTGGTTGAGTAGGGCACGCATCTTTTTCATCAGCAATACCATCGCGGTCGGTGTCTTTTTTGTCAAAACGATAGGCGATAGAGACTAGCGCTGCTGCTTTACGCTTAAAGCTAACAGAACGCGAGGCTTAAATACCAAAACTAACCAGTTGGGGAGATTCTTACTCAAACTCTCCCCAACTTGTGTTAATTACTGACATAAGAACGGAGCCAATCAATCAGTAATCGAACACCGTAGGCTGTTCCTGACTTCATACTTCCAAATTCAGAATCAGCAAAAGCGGTCCCTGCAATGTCTAAATGCGCCCAAGAAGGGTGATTATTAGTAAAAACTTCCAAAAATTTTGCAGCTACAATTGCCCCTGCGACGGGTTTTCCGTGATAGTTTTTTATATCTGCCACATCTGATTTAAGCTCATCTTTGTAATCATCCCAAATAGGCAAACGCCATACTTTTTCATCCGTTACGATACCGCTTTTGTACAAACTCTGCGCAAGCGTATCGTTATTTGTAAACAAGCCAGCGGCAACATACCCCAAAGTAGCCACACAACTGCCCGTAAGTGTAGCTAAGTCAATGATGGTTTCTAACTGAAAATGACGATGGGCATACGTTAAGCCATCAGCTAAAATCAAACGGCCTTCGGCATCAGTATCTATCACTTCAATGGTTTTGCCAGAATAGCTACCTATTACGTCGCCTGGTTTGATGGCAAGGCCGTCCATCGTATTTTCGGTAGAGGGGATAATGCCTACCAAATTGACAGGAAGCTTTAATTTGGCGGCTAACTCTACTGTTCCTAGTACTGCGGCTGCCCCGCCCATATCCGACTTCATATAGTGCATATTGGTAGAAGGCTTGAGCGATACCCCGCCCGTGTCAAAGGTCACGCCTTTTCCGACTAAACCAATGGTCTTGGCGGCTGCGGGGTGGGTGTAGTGCATGACGATAAAACGTGGTGGGTTTTTACTGCCAGCTGATACTGCCAACAGTGCATGTAATCCCATTTCAACGCATTGTTTTTCATCAAATACCTGTACAGAATAACCGTGAGTGTTTCCCGAAGAAACAGCCCAATCGGCCAAAATTTGAGGATATTTATGACTCGATGGTGCATTCATCAAATCCATTACCCGAGTTTGAGTATGTGCAGTAGCTACGCCGTTCTGGGCTGCTTGAGTTGCCAAATCGACGTCTTTTTCATCTACAATCAGCCACAATTGTGAGTTCCGTTCAAAAAACGAAGGTTCTGCCGATTTTCCAGTTTTGTATAATCCCAGATCATAATCCCCTAACCAAAGTCCGTTAGCCACGGCTTCTATCTCATTTGTAGACAGCCCGTGGGCGTACAAAGCCACTACATCAGGAAGTTTCCTTTTATGGTTAAAAAAGAAGGATCGCAACACTTTGATATAGTCAGCCGATTTTGGTGATTTGCCTAATCCAAGTAAGTATATTTTTGTACCATTGCTATACACCACTTGAGTCTGTTTAAAATCGGCTTTAAAATCCCGAATTAACCAATCTGTATTTGAAAATTGCGCCAAACGTTCGGTTAAAGAATCGTTTTGGCAAAAAAGATGTACCTCGGCCTGTGCCGGTCTCGGCAATTGATGAACTACGTCTATGTTCATTAAAAAGTACCTTTTAAAAATTAAAAAGAGTAAAACTAGGACTTCGCGCTCCCGTATCAGAATTCGACATTTTAACTATAACGGTCATTTCGCCATGGATAAGCAGTATTTGAGTAGCCTCGTTCCTCCCAAAAACCAAGTTTATTTTTTGGTAAAAACTCCAGGCGTTTTATCCATTTGGACCCTTTCCATGCGTACAATTGTGGAGTTATCATTCGTGCAGGGCCACCATGCTCTTTAGGTAACGGCTCGCCATAGACCGAATGAGCAAGCAGGACATCAGGTTTAAGCGCTTCCTCCAAGGATACATTGGTAGTATAAGTATCGTAGCCATAGCACATTAGATGCGTAGCGGTCTCTTTGGGTTGAACCAAAGCCGCAATATCAATTAAACGTACGCCTGTCCAAGGCATATCCAACTTAGACCAAGTAGTTACACAATGAAAATCGGACGTATCCTCTGTTTGTGGTAACGACATAAAATCATCCCACGTCAAAACCATTGGATGTTCAACCTCTCCATCGATGTATAAACGCCAGCGGTCAAGAGTAACATTGGGATGATACCCTAAGTCAAGCACAGGCCACTTGGCCGTTACGGTTTGTCCTACAGGAACCAGAGGCATTCCATGACGATTAGCTTCTCCATGCCCTTGGGGGCGCTCATCTGCGATAGAAGGCGTATTTTTCATTTTTTCTTCAAAACGCGCTTTCAGTTTCAGGCGTGCTTCGATAATTTTATCCAACTTACTGTTTTCTTCCATGAGTCAATTCTTTGAAAAATACACAAAAAGAGACAACATAACCATAGAACGACGTCCTGATTATGACCTGATTACTTGTAAAAACACGTTCAGAAAAGAAAAGTTCTGAGGAATTTAAGGAGTCCGAGAAAGGTAAGAAGAATTTAGTCCCCCAAAATCCCAAGGACGAGACGCGTTATAATGGAGATAGCCTTTCTCAATTTGAAGTGGACTGTCGATATTGTTGTGATAAAGTTGCCCCGTTCCTAGCCCTTGTGGCAAGGGGTTATCAAATTCGGCTGTAAATTGGGCGATGGCATTTAATCCCACATTTGACTCTAACGCCGACGTAATCCACCATCCAATTTCCAGGCGATGGGCAGTTTCAATCCATTCCCGCGTTGCATCAAACCCTCCTAACAATGTTGGTTTTAGGATAATATACTGCGGCTTACTATTTTTAAGAAGCTTCCGTTTAGCTGCATAATCAAAATTATCAATCAATTCTTCGTCTAGAGCAATTGGCACTGGGCTAGTTTCGCAAAGCTCGGCCATAAGCTCTAGCTGACGAGGCCGAATGGGCTGCTCAATGGAATGAATATCAAATTCGGCCAATTTTTTAAGTCTCTCTCGCACATTCGAATCATCAAAAGCGCCGTTGGCATCTACTCTAAGCGTAATTTCTTTAGCCGAAAAATGCTGACGAATATGGGCTAAAATAGCACATTCTTGCTCAAAATCTATTGCTCCAATTTTAAGCTTAATTGTATCAAAACCCGCGTTGATTTTTTCCTCTACCTGCCTGACCATAAAGTCACGGGTTCCCATCCAAACCAACCCATTGATGGGTATCGAGCTTCGGCCTTCTACGAAGCTATTTGGAAAAAGTATCCGTTTTCCTCCGTTGAGGTAATCAAGCATTGCCGATTCAAACCCAAATCGAATTGAAGGCCATTGATTTCCGACCAATTGTTCGAGAATAATCGAAATATTCCAAGCGTATATTTCGAGGTCGAGTCGGTTAAAACTTTGGCATATCTCCTGCAATTTATCCTCAAAATCGGGGCGATCATCAATACTTAACCCTTTTAATGGACCGCATTCACCTACCCCCATAACTGACGGTTCTACATCGTCGTATACCATCACAAACCACGAAGTTTTTTCAGTCAAAACACCTCGTGAGGTTCCCGCTTCAAACTTAAACTGTAGGTTATGTGGCTGATAGTGAACTTGTAAGGGCATTTTAAAACAACTGTTTGGGGTAAGCAAGTGCACAATTTAGATAAAAATACCTTACTTTGCCAAAGTCAGTTTAAGAAAATGTTAAGAATCTCACTTAGTGGAATGCGATGGGTCACTTGGCCATTTAGTCTGTTGTATCAATTTATTACTTCCGTTCGAAATTGGTTATTTGACATAGGTGCTCGTTCCATCTACCAATCTTCCATTTATACCATCAGCATTGGGAACCTTACTGTGGGAGGTACAGGAAAAACTCCACATATCGAATACTTAATTCGGCTATTCGCTAATAAATACACGATTTCGGTTTTAAGTCGTGGTTATGGCCGTAAAACCAAAGGATTTAGGCAGGCTCATCGTACCTCAAACGCCTCAGAAATTGGCGATGAACCGCTTCAAATTTTTCAAAAATTTGATGGCAACACGTCCGTATTTGTCTGCGAAAAACGGGCTATTGGCCTTCACGAAATCGAACAAACTTTCCCTAATCCTCAGCTTATTTTGCTCGACGATGCCTACCAACATCGGGCGGTACAACCTCATCTCAATCTTATGCTGACAGACTACGGTCGCCTTTTTTACGACGACTACGTTTTACCATTGGGATTATTGCGAGAAGGTAGAAAAGGAGCCAAACGAGCCAACGGCGTAATTGTAACCAAATGCCCTTCTTCACTCACCTTCACCGAACAACAGGTTATTGCACAAAGAATCCAAAAGTATACCGTGCCAAACACCCCCGTTTTTTTTTCTACATTTGAGTACGGCTTACCTGTTTCCTATTTTGAATCAACGGGTTTTTCTACCATGCCTTCAACCTTCTGGCTTGTTTCGGGTATAGCCCAGCCTAAATTATTGGAAGAAGCTGCTCACAAACAATTTAATGTTGTTGGACATAGTGCCATGGGCGACCACCATGAATTTACACGCGAAGAGGCGATAAAATGGGTTCAACTTTCTAAGAAGTACCCAATTTTAACCACCGAAAAAGATTTTGTTAAACTCAAACCTCTTTTGCATGAGATGAGTTTAGCTGAATGCCATTTTTATTATTGGCCCATTGAAGTACATTTTTTTGATGGGCGATTTGATAAATTTTTACTCACCGAAGTAGCAAAACAACCCCACGTTTAACAAAGGTTCGTCCCGCTTTGTCTTTGACATTAACTATATACGTATATAGCCCAACTGGCACTTGCTGATTATTGGCGGCTCCATTCCAAAAACGTTGATCAGCCGTACTTCGAAACAACGGAGCACCCCAACGGTCATAAACCTCCACTTGAACCTCCGTGCTGGGGTCGGCTTTGATTTCGAAAAGGTCATTGATACCATCACCATTAGGTGAAAAAGCATCGGGGATGAATACATTTGCCAAAGAAACACAAAGAATAGGAGGTGCGTCAGCACATACTTTATTGGAGAGAACGGTACCATCGCGTGTGTCGATTTGCAACCGATAACAGCTTTTCGTATCACATTCTCCCGCTCTATCTTCTCGATATAACTCCGTGATTGAGGGATTCCACCAAGGCATTCCGTTGCGAGTCAGCCCCATCTTAGTTACTTCGGTAGGGCGTCGGTAGGGGGCTATGCTTATGATGTTTGCTTCTACAGTAGGGGCAACTTTAAGAAAGTTAACACAAAGTACATTGGATTCTAACAACGCGATGCAACTTTCACGGGGTTTAACTTTATAACAAAAGACTTTATTGGTATCAACCAATACTTTTACTTTCTCCCCATTTGTTCTGAACACTTTACCAGTTGTTAGAAACTGTCCTGCTCCTTCTTGGCGGTACAATTCTAATTCAATCGCATTAGGGTTCGAAACCCGTATTTCTGCGGTTGTCGCATCCAAAATTTCTAGGGTATCGAGTTTAGCTAATTTTGAACCAGCTTCAAGCACTACGACACGACTACTTTTACCTATACAAACACTAGGGCGCCCCTGTACGACAATTTGCTTAGGCTTTGTATCTTTGTATTGGTGCTCAGTGGTCAAATTAAGATTGATAATAGTAATATCTCCATCACCCCATTCAATGACATATTCGTCGTAAGGGGCTGCAGCTTGATTCGTGATTGTAAGAGTTACCTTGCCATTTTCACAAGGTACAACTTTAAACTCAGGCGGTATTGTTTCCTGTACTTTCACCTGCTTACACGCTCTGAGGGCTTGTCCTTGCGCATTACTAGAAAGCTGCATTATTACATATACTCCACTCTTGGTATAAGTAAAGTTTCTTGTGGTATCTTGTTTATACGAAGTTGCGTTCGGATTTCCCCCCTTATAATCGTAGATGTACCGACTCTTTGTTGAGCCTACTTGAGTATTTTGCACTTTCACTGTAAAAGGAGCACAGCCTGTTTCGCTCGAAATAGAAAAGTCACCACTTCCTACGCCAAGCGCATTGTAACATTGGTTATCGGGAATTTGTTGGGCAAAAAGACCTTGAGTAGCTACAAACAAACAGCAGTAAAACACCCACATTATCCCCCATTTTGAGGATAAAAGTAAGTGAAGATAAGAATGGGTTATACGGTAGTTTTCGCCCAAAATTTGCATTCATTTGAGACTTTTTCGTAAAAATAACACAATAGCGGGACAAAAATTGTACCCGCTATTGAAAAATACAAAAGTATTTAAGAAATATCTAAGAATCGTAGCTCAAACCGTACTGCTTCAATACTTCCGGAGGTACTCCTTCCCAATTGTTTGGACGATTACCTACGTAACCTAAATAATTGAACCCGATTTGCGTAGTAAAATATCCAGTCGCTGTCAAATTGCGCATCAAGTTGAAGAATGCCACCCCCTGGCTCATTTCTGGCTTTGCCTGTTCTGGATAAGCAATTTGGTCTAACATTTTGGTCTGTTCACTTTTGGTACATGTCACAAACTTCTTTCCAAACTGCTTTAAACATTGGGTATCTAACCAGCTCAACCCACCTCGCATTGGCGTTTGGTGCTGAGTCATATCCTTCACAATAAACTCAATAAAATCGGGCACTTTGGCTTCCAACGCCCCACCGTGCTGACCGTCGGGAGGTATGATATAGTTTGCCAATACACTGATGGTCTGCTTTTCATGGGGCGTAAAAAAAACCTCTGCCGCAATCTTAGCATCACGAACACGCTCCGCTGCACTTTTACCGTTTTTAAAATCAGATAATGATAAGGGGGCTTCGGCTTTTTTAGGAACATCAGCCTTTGCTTCTGTACCTACAACCGTCGCCGTAATTGTCCCAAGGGAAATCGCTTTTAAGGTGTCTCTGCGTTTCATAGGTTTGCTTTTTTACGTTGGTCAATAATGTATTCAGAAGCCCGCATCGACAATGCAAGTATTGTCCAAGTTGGGTTTTTATCCGCTTGTGATACGAAAGTACCCGCATCTACCACAAATACGTTGCGCGCATCGTGTAGTTGGCTGTAGCGGTTAGTCACTGATTTAGAAGGGTCATCGCCCATCCGAGTTGTGCCTACTTCGTGAATGATACGACCTGGCGCTGCCAACCCATAATTTGATTCAGGACCTGGTTTAGGGCCTGTTGGAATCCCTCCCATCGCAGTGATGATTTCCTCGAAGGTATCCTGCATGTGTTTCGCCTGCTTAATCTCGTGTTCCGACCACTTATAATTGAATCGAAGTACTGGAATACCGTATTTATCAACCATGTTCGGGTCAATTTCGCAGTAGTTATCTTCGCGAGCAATTGCCTCACCACGTCCTGCCATACCAAAATTGGCTCCGTAGAAGTGACGATAATCTTCTTTCAACGAGAGGCCATATCCACCCGCAGGTTTTTTGTTCCCGTCTTTACCTGGGTACTTTCCGTTCATGTTTTCCATGCCAAAGCCAAAACCATAACCTGGCATTCCCATACCACCACCGTACTCAATGTGGTAACCGCGAGGAAAGTCGAGTTTTTTATCGTTCAACCACCAAGGCGTGTAGACGTGCATCCCGCCTACGCCATCTTCGTTATAACGCTTTCTATCAACCAAATGAGGCAAGAACGCACTACGACCAGCTCCTGTCGAATCGTGAAGATACTTGCCAAGAACACCGCTAGAGTTACCTAAGCCTTTTGTATGACGCGACGACTTAGAATTCATCAACAAACGCGCTGATTCACAAGCACTAGCCGCTAGTACAACGATTTTAGCACGTACGGTATATTCTTGCAAATTTTGCTTATCAACGTACGAAACCCCCGTAGCAATACCGTCTTGATTGGTAATCACTTCACGCGCCATGGCATTCGTAAATACCGTTACGTTTCCTGTCTTTACAGCGGGTTTAACCAATACCGACGACGACGAAAAGTCGGCATAAGCTTGGCAACCACGGCTACACTGCGAACAGTAGAAACATTGACCACGCTCGTTGTTAATCGGTTTTGTCAAAATCGACAAACGCGACGGAATCACAGGAATATTAATTTTTTTACCCGCTTTTTTAAGGAATAACTCGTGCAAACGTGGTTTAGGTGGAGGTAAAAAGATACCATCTGGTTCGTTGGGAATGTTTTCAACACTACCAAAAATCCCCACAAGGCGATCTACTTTATCATAATAAGGCTTAACATCCTCGTACCCAATCGGCCAGTTGTCGCCTAAACCATCTACATCTTTCCGTTTAAAGTCTAGCGGACCAAAACGAAGCGAGATACGCCCCCAGTGATTGGTACGTCCTCCGAGCATCCGCGAACGAAACCAGTCAAACTGTGTCCCACTTTTACGGGTGTAAGGCTCGCCTTCAAGCTCCCAGCCTCCCCAGGCGGCGTCAAAGTCTCCAAATGGACGATGAGTACTAGCACCGCGGCGTGGCGACTCCCATGGATTTTTAAGTTGAGTAATGTACTTAGGGTCGGCAGGGTCATACCAAGGCCCTGCTTCTAGCAAGGCTACTTTAGCCCCCGATTCTGCCAATACCTTGGCAGCCATCCCCCCTCCTGCGCCCGAACCAACAATACAGACGTCGTAAACGGTGGGTTGCTCTTTGATTTGGAAACTCATACTGATAGAAACGATTGGGTTTTTAAAATTTTTGTCAAATATAAAAAAGCACGATGCCACACTCAAATACTGTAAATTTACTAGCGAAGGCTAGCATTATTTTAAAGTCATTCGTTCCAAATCTTTTTCAGTAAATTTGCTGGCCTATTTATTGAATATGACTTTCTATCAACGACATTCTACCTCTACTGGCAGTTATAGCCCTTATTTGCTTTTTGTCCTCCTTTTGGTGGCGCTTGGCTTGCGGCTTTATCACCTTGATGCCCATGGTATTTTCTTTGATGAAAAATCGACGATGGTGGTAAGTCAAGGGATTGTACTCGACGGAGCTAATCAAAAAGATGTTTTTGACAAGGGAAAACTGGTCTTTACTAACGAAGAGTTTTGGCACGAAAAGAAAATTCCCGACTACTACGAAGCCATGACGCGTAGCGACATTGGTAACAGTCCGTTTTATTATTTTCTGCTTCATCATTGGATGAATCTATTCGGCATTTCGGATTTCTCCGCCCGAATGATGTCTGTATTATTTAGCGTTTTGACGGTTTGGTTGCTATTTATTTTTACTCGTCGTTTCTTTTATTCAGACACCTTGGCTCTCACAGCTTCAGCTTTGGCTACTATTGAGCCTTTTTTTGTGGCTTACAGCCAACAAGCTCGTAATTACTCTCTTACGTTTTTTCTTACGTTATTGGCTTCCTACTTATTTCTCCGAGCCTTGGAAACCGACAACACCAGCAAGCCGTCGTTGAAATGGTATGTCGGCTACGCAATCACGGCCTTTCTAGGACTCTATTCACATTTTCTAGTTGCATCGGTGTTGCTTGCGCATGGCTTGTATGTACTTTGCTGCGTTCGTCAACTCAAAAGCTGGATTGCTTTCAGTTTTGCGGGGGCTTTTGCCGTTGCAGGTTTGGCGTGGTGGTTTATTTATGGCGGCGGTCAAAACACACTTTTTAGTCTCAACCATCAAACTAAGGTATATTTAGAATGTGCGCTCAATAGACCCTATACTAACCCCTACGGCATCATCCTTCCTGCTACTTTTGGTAATGTGGTCAAGAAAAGTATTCCCATGTTTACCGATTTATGGGTGTTTACCAGTGGGTTAACGGAGCATTTAGAAGGGAAAAAGAACTTGATACTAGCCACCCTAATTGGTATATTACTAATAATTACTTACCGTTTTTCGCACAAAAAACACCCTCTAACTCAGTGGCTTGTCATTGCATCGGTGATCGCTCTTGGTGGAGGCGCCCTATTGTATAAGCTCAACACATTAAGCTTTTGGGCGTTATCAGCCGCCTTGTTCATGACTTACTTAGCCATTCAAGTCATATTTTCAAGCACCAAGGCTTTCCCCAAAAATCATGTTTGGTTTTTGGTCATTATTGGCATTATTCCCACCGCATTTTTGATTTTAAATGCCGTCCGGAGTGGGCATACTTATGGCTTGATGCAACGTTATTCAGGCTTTTCGTTTCCTTACGTGACTATTTTAGCAAGTATTGTCCTCTGGCAGTTATGGGAATCAAAAACGACCATTAAATGGGTGGTCTCTGTCTTACTAGGGGTTCAATTGTATTTTATAATGCAGACACTTCAAACAATTTATGCCGACCGTTCAATAAAATATAACTATCGAAACACTCCTCGCGACCCAAACCCTCATTATACGGCGGCAAAACAAGCAAAAGGGCTCTATCAGAAGGGAGATACCGTATTTTTGCCTGCTCCCATGGCACATTTTGATACCCCAATGGACCGCACTTATTTGCCTTATTCGGTGGTCGATGCTCAATATTTTAACCTGTATCTACCAAAAGACCGTATCTTTGTGCAAAAGTTGGATACCGTCAACGTGAACAAGATACGATTGAAGAAAGCTGACGGGCAGCTAATTGACCTCATTGACTTGAAAGGAAAACGATACTAATGGTCGAAACAAAAGCTCTCGCAACAGATTATTTAAAACTCAGCGGCGAACTTCGTTTGAAGGTGTTGGGTCTATACAAAAAAGCCAATGCAGGCCATATTGGATGCTCATTGAGTTGTATTGACTTACTCATTGGGTCGTTGGTTCATCACAAGCGTCCGCAAGATTCTTTTATTTTGTCCAAAGGCCACGCCGCAGCGGCTTTGTACGTGACGCTAAATCATTTGGATGAAATTTCGGACGAAATCTTAGATACATTTTATCAAGACGGGACTACCCTTCCTGCCCACCCTGCCCCTAACAAACATGCAGGCATTCCGTTTGCGACAGGTTCACTAGGCCACGGGCTTCCTATTGCCGCAGGGATTGCACAAGCCAACAAACTTTCTGAAAATGATGGAATTTCCTTCGTTTTGATGTCTGATGGAGAAACCAACGAAGGGACCACTTGGGAGGCCGCACATTATGCCATCCAAAAAGGGTTAGATAACTTGATTGTGTTGATTGACCGCAACGGTCTTCAGGGATTTGGTTATACCAACGAAATTTTGGGCGATTCGGCTGATGCAGTCAAATGGCGCGCGATTGGGTTTGACGTGGTCGAAATCAATGGACATAATCCTGCCGAAGTAATCGAGCAAATCGCGGAGCTTAAAACCCGCAAAAATGGGATACCAAAAGTAATTATTGCGCATACCATTAAAGGGAAGGGAGTTTCCTACATGGAAAACCGCATGGAATGGCACTATTTGCCAATGAGTGACGATTTGTACGCTACGGCCGTCTCAGACGTACAACAAACCTACTTATTGTCATGACTGAACGCGAGCGCCTCGACCAATTAGAACTTCTCATTGCCAAATTTGCCATCAAACAAGACGAGCATACGGCTATTTTAGAAGAACATTCGGCCAAACTTGAGCGATTATCTTTGCAGATAATTTGGCGAACAGACTCGAAAATGTAGAGAACAGGCTAGGAAAAGTAGAACAATTGCCCCATTGAATTTGCTTTAATACAAACTAATACCGTTTTGGTGTACAAAGACAAAATACAACAGCTCAAAGGCCCCATTTTTGTGTTTGGGGCGAGTGGTTTCATCGGAGCCAACTTGCTCAAAGGCATTTATAGCGTCCGTCAGGATGTGTATGCACTCACCCATGATGCCACCAAAGCTTGGCGCTTAAAGCTTTTGAATGTACCATTTGAAAACATCGTTCATTGCGATATTTTATCTGACCATTCGGTAGAAGAGATTTTTGATAAATACAAGCCACGTACTATTTTCAACCTTGCCGCGTACGGAGCCTACAGTAAACAAAAAAATGTCAATCTCATCTACGAGACCAACGTCATCGGGACGGTTAATATTCTAGAAAAATGTACCGATGAGACCGTCTATATCCACGCAGGGAGCAGTTCTGAGTATGGTTTCAATTGCTCAGCACCCAAAGAAAGTGACCCCGTAAAACCCAACAGCCACTACGCCGTTTCGAAAGTATCGGCGGCTTATCTTATTGAGTTTTATGCAAAAGTTCATCAACGAAAAGCACTTAATTTACGACTTTATTCTATTTATGGAGCTTGGGAAGAGCCTGACCGCTTGATTCCACGCTTGATTGAAGAAGCGCGTAAAGACAAATATCCTCCACTCGTTTCGCCCGACATAAGCCGCGATTTTGTCTATGTTGACGACTGCGTAGAAGCTTTTATTGATTCCGCATTGAAAGTCGACTCATCGATTGCAGGGAATTCTTACAACATCGGCACTGGTAAAAAGACAACCATGCGCGAATTGGTCGATACCACACGCACGGCTTTCCAACTAACCGACGCGCCCCTTTGGGGAAGTATGCCTAATCGGGGCTGGGACTTGGCCGAATGGTACGGCGACCCTACCGCCGCCGAACGCGATTTGGGTTGGAAAGCACACACGCCGCTCAGTGAAGGGTTAAAAAAATACCGCGACTGGCAAGTGGCTATTAAATACGAAGAAAATATACTTCCGGCTTTTCAAAACCCCAAGCTAAACCCCGTCATTACGGCCATTATTGCCTGTTATAAAGATGCCCAGGCAATTCCGTTCATGTACGACCGCTTGGTAAAGACTTTCAATGAAATGAAGGTTCGTTACGAAATTATCTTTGTCAACGATGCTTCTCCCGACAATCAGGAAGAAGTCATCAATGCCATTTGTCAACGTGACCCTAACGTGATTGGTATTACCCATTCGCGTAATTTTGGCTCACAATCTGCCTTTTTGAGTGGAATGGAAATCTCTACGGGCGATGCAGTGGTATTGATGGACGGCGATTTGCAAGACCCCCCTGAAATTATCCCTCAGTTTTATGAAAAATGGAGTACGGGCTTCGATGTTGTTTATGGCGTACGCGTGCAGCGTGAAATGAAACCTCACATCCATTTTTTCTACAAAACGTTTTATAAAATTTTCCAAAACCTAAGCTACGTTCCTATCCCTCGCGATGCAGGCGACTTCTCGATGATTGACCGCAAGGTGGTTAAAGAACTCGTAGCGTTGCCAGAAACCGAACAGTTTTTACGCGGTTTGCGCGCTTGGGTTGGGTTTAAACAAACGGGCGTCGACTATGTTCGTCCAGAACGGATGTTTGGAGTAAGTACCAACAATTGGCGAAAAAATATTTGGTGGGCAAAAAAGGCCATTTTCTCCTTTAGTTTTGCTCCCCTCGAACTCATGAGTTATGCAGGCTTTATGCTTACTGGCTTATCCATTCTTGGAATTTTTTACCAGATTTTAGCCAAATATTTCTTTGCTCCAGATACCCCCCAAGGGTTTACAACTGTCATTATCTTGATTGTACTTTTTGGAGGCTTAACTTTACTAGGTATCTCGTTTTTAGGAGAATATATCAGTAAAATTTTTGAAGAAACGAAAAAAAGACCTAAGTTCATTCGCACAAAAATCCAAAAGGGCTCAAAAACATTTCGTACTTCAGAAGAAATTAGGACGTTAGTGACACAGCGAAAAAAGTAAATGTAATCTGTTTGCCTAACCCATTATTAGTTAAATAACATCGTGTTATGAAATCTCTTTACGTATGGCTACCCTTGGCAGCCGTTTTAACGCTATTTTGCTTTTTTTTGGGGTACTTTGCTGTAAATATTCCTCAAGGAGATGATTTTGATTTGATTCTTCACTTCTTGACGAACTACCTCAACAATGCCCACACAGTCTACGACAAATGGAGTCTGCTAACGGCTCAGTTTGTTGAACATAGGCTGTTTTACACACGTTTTGTGGTATTAGGTCAGTATTTACTCACGGGTAATGTTTCTTTTTATTTCATTATCCTCATTGGAAATCTTTCTTTAGTGGGGATACTTTATATTGTTTATCTGCAATTACGTCGTGCTAATCTCCCCATCCATTTCATACTTCCCGCTGCTATTATTATATTTCAACCCTCTTATTCGTTTGATGGTGTATTATGGCCTGCGGCTACGTTGGCTTACAATTCAGTAGCGTTTTTTGCCATGCTCACCATTCACTTGCTTTCTACCTCGAAGCCAGTCAATTTTTGGTTAGCCATCCTTAGCGCTCTTCTTTGCACTTACACTTTTGGCAATGGAATGCTCATCTGGGGAGTTGGCCTCATCCTGCTTTGTCTCCAAAAAAGATGGAAAGAAACCGCTTTTTGGGCAGGATTTATTATCCTTGTAATGGGTCTATATTTTTCCAATTACGTCCATTACCAAAACCGCAACAACCCACTTTCTCATCTTCTCGAACACCCTTTATACATCACTATTAACTTTTTTGTATTTATAGGTTCCGCGCTCAACTGGAGCGAACAATGGCCCAAAAGCCTCGCTTCCGATGATTATTGGTCGATTATTACGGGAATTTTGATTACTTGCCTTTATTTTGTTTTACTTTATAGAGTACTTGTCACTTTTCTCCAAAAATCACTTGATGCGGAGGAAATACTTAGTCGTTATCGGATTTTCATTGTTGGGGTTTTAACTTTTATTATTCTAACTGGTTTATTATTAACCACAGCCCGAGTACATCGCAACGACGTTCTTATGCACGTCAATCGTTATCGAATACATTCAGTTGTAGCGCTGGTGGTTTCTTACCTATATCTTGTCCCTTGGCTACAATCTAAGCGAGGGGGTATTTGGTGTGCTACTCTCCTTACGTTTTCTTTTGCCTTCATTTCGTACTTTAATTTTTACAACATCTTTGATTTTTACAAACGAAACTTTCTAGCTGGTCAGTTTAATTGGCAGCAAAACCGCGAATGGTTTATTTACCGCGATACTGCCTACTGGGAAGGTGCCTCGAAATTGGTATTAAATGAAGCAAAAAAAGTCAACACCTACGAAGTACCTCCTTCTCCCTTCAAATTCATGGCTTTGACTGATTCAACTCGTGGCATAGAAATCAAATTAGATACAAAAGCGAAAGAGATGCATATTAAAGGCTTTGCCGATGATTTATCGCCCATCTACCATCACAACGATTATTATTTTGTATTTAAAAACCTATTTACTAACAAAATATATTTAGAGGCGTCGCATTATGACCATCGAAGTTTTCGATTGGTACTGATGGGTAAGCCCTACTATTACGGCAATTTTAATACCTTTCTTACCTACGCCCATTTTCCCAAAGGTAAATACCAAATAGGCTATGCCCGTGTAAATGCTCAAAATGAGCTTTCTTATTACTGGCAAGCTTCATTTTTTGAACAATAAAGTAATACTGCCACCACGAATTCGCTCCTGTGCATTTGGGTAACCTTCCTAATTTTGCTTATTTTGTGGTAAGTTTTTGAATATTCCTGTGTTCTTTCCCAGGAAAAATAGCTATACATCATGCGCAAAGAATTTTCAGCCGCTATTGAGAAATTGGCACTTGCCGATGATTCGGTCGTGTTTATAACTGGTGACTTGGGCTACAATGCCCTCGAAAACCTCCAAGCAAAACTAGGCAAACGCTTCATTAATGCGGGGGTAGCTGAGCAAAACATGGTCGGAGTAGCAGCAGGAATAGCTTATCGCGGTTACAAAGTTTTTTGTTATAGCATCGCTCCTTTTATCGTTTATCGTTGCTTAGAACAATTCCGTAACGATGCCTGTTTGCATAATTTACCCGTTTTTTTGGTAGGTAACGGCGGCGGCTATGGCTACGGCATCATGGGAAGTACTCACCACGCCATCGAAGATTTGGCTTGTTTGAGTAGTCTTCAAAATGTAAAAACGTGGATTCCTGCTTTTAGCGATGAAGTTGAATTTTCATTAACGACGATAATAGAAGAAAAACGTCCCGCCTATTTACGTCTTGGCGTAGGTGGCCTTACTCCAGAAGGGTCTATATTATCAGGCTCCATAAAGAAAATTCACCAAAGTTTGCAACCTACAACGGCCATTGTAGCTTTGGGTCCAATTGTGTCCAACGTTCTAAAAGCGCTTACCCAAACTGAGTTAGTCGATGAGTGCAACATTTATACAGCGCTTACCCTGCCCCTTGAGCTTTCTGAAAATACAATTGAAGAACTACGCCAAGTAGATACCATTTTGGTGGTTGAAGAACACGTAAGTGTTGGTGGGCTTGCACAGCAGCTGTCGGTAAAGCTGTTGGAAGCAGGCGTTCATCCGCGCAACTTCAAGTCGCTATCAGCCCAAGGATACCCCGACGGACTCTATGGCAGCCAAAGTTACCATCAGGCACAATCGGGCTTGGATGTAATAAATATAAAAAAGCAGCTAGAAATACTAAATCAGCCTAAAATCGCTAACTGATTATGATGATTAAAGAGTTACACATAGAAAATTTTAGGTGCTTTAAAAATATACTGGCAAGTAGCTTTAAGAATAAAATCTTAAAAGTTTTCTTAACATGATAGTACAACCTTCCTGAATTTTCTATTAAAGACCCCCATGAACAAACGAGCGATTGCTTCTTTAGTAGTTACAATGGCGCTGATAGTTGTCTATTATCAACTTTGGAATCGTTATGCCATCAACATTCCTAAGTGGGATGACCATGCCCTCAAAGCCACGGTACTTAACTTTGAAAAAGCCGATAGCATTGGAGGCAAGCTGTATGAACTCTACCGCCAACACAACGAGCACCGTATTGCATTGACGCGTTTAGTGACGATTATAGATTATAAAATTTTTGGGTACATCAATTACGAGCATTTGATGTTTTTTGGCAACCTCGCCTTACTTCTAATTTGGTGGTTGCTTACGCGCTTTTTCAAACCCCTTCAGGGCGCGGTTTGGTATGCTCTTCCCATTGCTACATTTTGGTTTTCGTTGGCTTTTTGGGAAAATGCGTTTTGGGGAATGGCTGCGGTTCAAAACATTTGGGTGGTTGCTTGGGCCATGCTCACCTTTTGGAAACTCAGCCGTGCCGACAACTACTGGTGGTGGGCACTTCCTATGGCCTTTATGGGGCTCTTTACCAGTGGCAATGGCTTATTTATAATGCCGTTGGCATTGGGGATTCTTTTGCTCCAAAAACGCTGGAAAATATCACTCATTTGGCTGGTTTTCAGCATCTTTTGCATTTTAATTTATTTCTGGGACTACCAACGCCCTCCTACCGACCTGAGCGCAACGGGGAGCATCAAAGAGTTTATTCGTGGTTATTTGCTTTTCTGCGGTTCTCTAACCGAAAGTCTACCTTTTGGTGATTTCCCAACCCAAATGCCAATTTGGGTTGGCGCACTCATCCTATTTGTGAGCTTAAGTATGTTGCTCTACATTTTGCGCAGCTACTGGAAACGCAACTTTGAGCTTGATGCCTTCGATTATTTTTACGTAGGTGGTGTCCTTTTTGCTTTGGTAACAGCGCTCATTGTTGTGTATTCACGAGCTGGGCTTGGGAGCGAAATAATGCTTACCAGTCGGTACAAATTGTACTCTGCCTTGTTATTGAGCTTTAATGTCGCTTATCTAACGCGCTTGGCTCACCCTCGTTTCCGCGAAGTGATGACGATGACCTTCGTTGTTGGGGCGGCCTACTTATTTACTTGTAATCAACACTATCATCTGTACGATACCATTCAACTACGGAAATATAACGTCACCAGCTGTTTCAATTGGCGCAATGATGGCATCACCTCCAGTTCTATCTATCAAGCACCTTCATTGTTTTTAGAGAATATTCCAATTCCAAAAGATTCTGTATTTACGGGTCAAGCGTGTTTAGTAAAAAACAATTCTTTTGAATTGATACAATCCGAATATCGCCTTTACGACCTTCGAGATGGCGGCCTCTACATCGTGCTTTCCAATGCCCAACACCAGTATGTATTTCCTACTTGGCAAGCCCGCAAACATTCGTTTAGGAATATATTCAACTACAAACGTTACTTCATCAAAGGCTCAAAAGCCATTGTAACTCCCCCATCGTCAGATATAAAACCTGGTACTTATAAGGTGCGGTGGTTGCACTTTGACCGAGAAGGAAAGCTTTATTTTGAAGATGCAAAATGTAGTATAGCGACGTTCCAACCAGCCCAACGACAAAACATTAAAACAAATTGGTAAAACATCAAGATAATTATCTCGTCCAACTCGATGGATTACGGTTTATCGCTGTAGGACTCGTTTTGTGGGATCACTGGATGCCCGAGCCTCATGCGTTGCCTCTTGGTAAGTTAGGAGTCAATTTATTTTTTGTATTAAGTGGTTTTTTAATTGCTCGTATTCTACTAAGTAGTAAAGACAAAAACTACGGTAAAGAAGGCGGCTTGGGCGCCTATCTCAAAAAATTCTATATCCGCCGTACCATTCGGATTTTTCCCATTTATTATCTGTCGCTGATCGTCCTTTGGTTGCTCAACGACCCATCGGTACGAGGAAAAGAGGGTTGGCAATTTTTATACGCATCCAACATCTATATTGTTCTCAAAAACACTTGGTTAGGTGTGACCGACCACTTTTGGTCGTTAGCGGTAGAAGAACAGTTTTACATTTTTTTCCCGCTACTTATTTTCTTCATTCCACGGCGCCACATTCTTACTTTTTTTAGTGTTCTTATTGTCTTTAGCGTTGTTTTAAGAGGGTATTTTCTTTATACCCATCAGCCCTGGTACGTTTCTTATGTTACGATGCCTACTGCGCTTGATGCCTTTGGTGTTGGGGCACTTATGGCCTACGCACAGCTGTACTACCGACCCATTTTTGAAAAAATCTTTACAAACCGTTGGTACTTAGGAGGTAGTTTTGTGGCGCTCGCGGTTGTATTTATACTTTCGAAACAACAAACACTTTCAGGTATTTCCCAAGACAATAACTTTTACATCGCCCTTTGGGAACGTTTTTTCGCATCAATTTTCTTTATGTTTCTCATTGGTGGAGCAATTATTGGCTATAATGGTTGGTTCAAATGGTTTTTGGAACATCCAGTCAGTAACTATCTTGGTAAGATAAGCTATGGGCTGTATGTATATCATAATTTTGTCTATAACCACTATCACTCCCCAGCGAGCCACCCTACTGTTCGCCTTTTTAACAAGCTAGACCGCACCTTCCCTAATTTTGAAAACATGCACTTAGAGCAGTTTATAATACTGTTTTTGGTAACTACTTTAGTGGCTTCCATATCTTGGTTTTTGATTGAAAAACCTATCAACAATTTAAAAGACAAATACGCCCCTTAGTAGAGGCTACCATAAAATAAATCCTTCTGTTGGAAAGGTAGGCCAAACGCCTTTTTTTGAGTAGTTTTGAGAAATTTTTAACCATAGAATCGTTCCGTTCGCACCTAAGTGCGTCTTAACATACAAATCTCCAATCAATAATGAGCCTTTATTTCTCGATTGTGATGCCTGCTTATAATGAAGAAGAATGCATTGAGCAGGTAGTAACTATGTGGACTTCCTTCCTTAAAAATACTTTTCCGGGTAAAGAAACCAAGTTAATAGTTATCAATGACGGATCAAAAGATGGAACTAAGCAAATTTTAGATCGTATTGCCCCCTCCATTGACAACCTTTATGTAGTTCACCAACCTAATGGTGGACACGGAAACGCGGTAGTTAATGGGTATCATAAAGCGGTTGAACTCAATTCTGAATGGGTATTTCAAACCGATAGTGATGACCAATTTGTCACCGAAGATGTCACCAAACTTTGGGCAAAACGTAACGATTCCAACTTTATCATGGGCTACCGCCAAGTTCGCTACGATGCTCCTGCTCGACTGGTAATTACTCGTATTTTAAAATACACTATTTTCTTTACCTACGGAACCTTTATCAACGACGCTAACATCCCTTTCCGTCTTATAAAAGGAAGTTATCTAAAAAAGCTATTAGACCAACTTCCCAACCCTGAACCTTTTGCCCCTAATATCTTCTTAGCAGTAATGGCAAAGAAAGCAGGTGAAAAGACATTTGATATACCAATTACCCACAAGGAGCGTTTGACAGGTACAGTTTCTATCTTACGTTGGAAACTCATCCAGGTCTGTATTCAAAGCTTCAAGGAGTTATTGAACTTCCGCCTATCACTCAACAGCAAAGTACGCGCTATTAAAGCTGCCTGAGTTGTTTGCTGTTTAGCGTTCCTCTGTTTAAAGTTTTTTTGTTTCCTGTTTGAAAGAATTGGGCTTTCCTCAAACATCAAACCGTAAACCTAGCAAACCTAAACCTCAAACAGAAAACCCGAAACTACAAACCATAAATCATGAACTTCTATGAATAGAAGAGGCATCATAGTTGCCATCTCGCTGATGATTTTATTAGTGGGTTGGTGGGGTTTTCAGCGTTGGCAAATGTACTCGGCTACCGTCTGGAAACTTTTACCCGAAAACGCCTTTTTAGTCCTCCAAAGCCAACGGCTTCAAGATACTACCTTTAAAGTCCAGAAAGGTGGAATTGAAATGCGTGAAGTGCCTCTTCTTAACTTGGCTGCCCGCCAAATCGATAACTTTCGACTACTTAGCGATGATGTTACCCAAGCAGAAAAATTACTCAAAGGACGTAGAATAACGTATGTATTGCAAAAAACTTCAAGTGACCGATTTGTTTATCTTGTTTTTCTCCCTCTTGACGTCTTTCAAGTTTACAGTTGGTTAGAAGGACCTGCGTCCTCCAAAGTCCGAGTAACATCGCACAAACACAACGGATACAAAATTTATGATGTAAGCACCCCCACTTCAGAACCACTTTTTGCCTATACGATTTTCAACAATTTTATCGTTTCGTGTATTTCGGGCGATGTACTCGAAGACTGGATTCGGTATGCCTCTAATCCACTTCGTACTACCCGCCCAAGCCGCTTCGAAAGTATTAGAGATGATAACAGCGAATTAAGTATTTTTCTCAACAATGACCTCCTTTCTGAAGTATTACGCAAAGAGGCTTTCACCAAGTCTGATGCAGGCCTTCTCTATTTTTTCTCTTTTTTACCTAGCACTGAAAGTCTGCATTTAGACCTCGAATTTTCTAGTAAAAATACTACCCTTACTTCCAAAGGAAAAAAAATCAAAGCTGGAGGGTATGTGTATGCCCTCAATAATCAGAGGGCCACCCCTTTCAAAAATACTTTTTTTATCCCAAACAACACCGCTATTTTATATAGGCTTGGCTTTGACGACTCGCCTTTGTTTACTCGTCAATTACGAAGCCAACTCAGCTCTATCTCTTCCGATTCCATTAATTTATCTCGGTCAAACCTTCAATCAAGTATTGGTTCTAATCGAATTGACTCTTTTTATCGTTTTACTAATAAAGAACTCATTCTTTGCCAATTAGAGCCAAACAACTCACTTACAAAAGGGCAAGTTTTATTACAAAAAGTGGAGCCTGGGGTTAACTTTGATGCCTTTTTTAGACGATTAGCTATTCTTTTTAATAAAAATAAAGGGTTGCCTATCGAACCTTTTCAAGGTGGGAAAGTATATTGTATTGACTGGTATGAACTTCCTGCGGTTTTATTTGGAGGGCTTTTTAAGGGATTCCCCAAATGCTATGTCGCATTTCACAAAAACTTCATCGTGTACGCCAACGACTCACAGGTATTAAAAGATTACCTCATTGACCTCGAATATCAGCGTACATGGGCCAATTCAGCTGTCTACAACGCTTTTTTTGATAAAACGTTGAAGGCATCCAATTTTACGTTTGTCATCCACCCACGTAAGAGTAAAGAATACATGGGGAGTGGTTTTATGAATTACTTATTTAAAACACTCAATTACGACATTACCGAAAAATTACCTTTTGATCGGCTTGTATTCCAGAGTGCTTACAAAGAAGAAAAGGCCTACACTTCCCTTACATTTGGGCGACTTAGTAAGGCATCAAGCGCTAAAATTTTGAATAAAGTTTTTCTACAGCAAGAGTTTGAAACACCTGAAGCACCTTCTGGCGGGGTTTTTACGGTTAGAAACTACCCTAACGGAATGGAAAAAGTGATTATTGCAACAGCTTCTAACGAGCTTTTGAATCCGTTTGCAGAAAAGAAAAAGCGTAAAATCACCAAGCTTGATGCGCCTATTGTAAGCGACATTTATTCTGTTGACTTCTTGAGTATAGGGCGTCTTCAATATATTTTTGCCACCGAAAAAAGTCTGAATGTTGTTGATGAAGACGACCAACAGCGTTACATGACCATTCCCCCCATTCGCTTACCGCAAGGTCGTAAAATTAGGAGCTTGCAGCAGTTAGAGAGCGGTATTGAAGGCAGTTTTCGTTTTTTAGTCATTGATACAAACGGGTTTTTATACCTTTGGAACAGCCCAACTCAAGCCCTCGTTCTTTTAAATGCTTCTCGTCCATTTACCGATTTACTTCTTCCTATTCACGAAGTCGAATACCAAGGCAAAAGGCACTTCTTGTTTACGCAAAGTCCAGGCCAAATTGGGCTCATCAATGAAGCAGGTGTCATTCCTGAACCTTATAAAGTAGACCTAAAAACCAATTTTTCAGGCCCATTTTTTGGCGTTTTTTCCCCTGGAAGTAACTTAACTCAGTTGATTGGGGTAAGTAAATACGGTGAATTTATAAAAGCCTCACTCGGAGGAAAAGTCTTTGACCGCAGGCAGCTATTCCGTTCCGACCCCACCTCGTTTTTTAGGGCAAAAGCCGCTCCTAACAACCGTGATTGGTTACTTTTCCGTGAATCAAAAACTCAGTTTGCCGTTTTAGATAAAGAAGGACATGAGCTTTTTTCAGCGAAAGGGCTGGTTGAATCAAGAAACCAGGTTCAATACTACTATCTCAGTTCTGAAGTAAAATTTTTAAGTGTCAAATCGGGTAATTACACTACCTTATACGATTTAAAGGGGTATCAAATTGGAGACAAGCCTTTTCCGAGCGAATTTCCTGTTCGAATCAATCTTATCGAGGGCTACAATAAATTATTGATTTACGGGTATGCCAACAAAAAAATTCAAATTTGGTCGCTTAAACTTAGATAGTTACTGAGTTCATGAAGATTTTTTTAAAATACCTACTCTTATTTATCGGAGCATCACTTTGGGTTGTAGGTTGTGTACCTACATTCCGTAAAACCGCTTTTGAATGGGGTTTTACGCAAGATTCTTATCGTTATGGGGATTTATATCGATTATCAAATCTACCTCAATTTAAAGAGCTGCAAACACCATGTACCACCGCTCCAACTTTGAAGGCAACCTCTATCAACACTGCATTATATATTATCGGTGATAGCTTTACCGAAAAGCAACGGATTGGTAAAAATGACTTTAACGTCGATTCTTACACACGCATTCATTGGAATGAATTTGAAACTGTACAACTCAATCCAGCCAAACGGAATATTTTGATACTTGAAACGGTTGAAAGGCATTTCAGAGAACATTTTGCAAAAGATGTTAAAAACTTCACAATTGGCACTCAAAAGGTGGTTCCAAATGCCTTTTCTTTTAAAAACTGGCTAACTGAAAACTACAAGGCTTTTGAAGGGATGCTAAAAGAAAGCGAAGAAGCCTTAACAAGTTTTCTTTTCTCAGGAAATCTATTTTTGCAATTAAAAGAATGGAAAGCTCAAATAAATTTCCAATGGTTTGGGCAACACAGTGACCAAATATCATTTTCACCAGATGGCAAGCAGATTTTGTTTGTTTGGGATACCGATTCCACACGAATTACATCTTCCTTTAAAAATCTTCCTGCCAAGGAATTAGAAAGTTTAATCAGACAAGTTAATCGAACTCGCGATTATTACAAATCAAAAGGGTTTGATGAGGTTTTTCTGTCCATCATTCCCAATAAAACAAGCATCCTAGCCCCTGAAATGGGCGTTTATAATCACCTCGTTGAGCGTGTTCAAACAGCCCCCCTTTTACTGGCCCCCTATATTGATGTATGGACTCCTTATAACCAACAAGCTAATGCTGTTTATAGTCTAAGCGACACTCATTGGAGTTGCAAGGGTCGGTCGATTTGGCTAGAAAAAGTAAACGGGGCACTCTCAATTCGTTGAAAATGTCCCGTTCTATATTCTTTCTCTCTATCTTCCCAATTAGTTAAGCACCTGTTTGTAGTTTTTCTTTCGTATTAATGCGATAAATAACCCTATTCCCCCCCCTAATAAGCCCGACAGTGCAATAATTACACTTCGACGAGGCTCTGATTTACGTGTTGGAGCAGTAGGTGGCTCAAGCACCTTAATTACCGGAGTTTCTTGGTGTAGCTTAATTTTTGCTTCTTCGTACTTCGTCAGCAATGAGTTATAAAAACTTGATGAAGTATTATACTCCGCCTGAATGCGCTCTCGTTGTACATCTGCTGCTTGAAACCTGATAGTAGCTGCTTGAAACTGATCACTGTACTGTGCCCTTTTGGCCTGATTTGAATAATATTTACCCCTGGCTACATCTAGGCGTTCGGCTAAGAACTCAACTTCTCTTCGATTTTTTTGAGTACGGTAATTAATGACGTACTCTGTCAAATAATCCATTGAAAATTTGGTGACAGTTGCCGCAACTACGGGGTCTGGTAATTTTACATTGATACTAATTACTCCTGCCCTTCTGTCGTACGTACTAAAGATTCTTTTCCTCAAATCCTTGATACGATTTTCGTTCAAACGACTTAATACATAAAATCCTTTAGCTTCTACATTAAACTTTCTAAGTAAAGTCGTATCTATTTCCTCATTTTTCTCAACCGATTGATGATAAAAATCCTCAAACGTCAGTTTTTGATTAGTACGAGTCACAACAGGCTGTTTCATCAAGTCCAAATAAAAAGTCGTACTCTTGAGTACTTCAGGGTATAAATCTGGACGAATAGCCTCGGTTGCATTCTTTAAATCAATCCCACTTAGACCAAGTGCCCCCGCCAAACTTCCTAATGAACCTGTTGTAGATGGAGGTATTTCAGGCAAAATTTTACCCTGCGATTCAAACTCTTCTTGGGCAGTAAATGCATAATACCCTCCTCCTATCGTAGTTAGTAGCCCCAAAACTATAATAATCCACTTTTCTTTCCACAGTACGTACCAAAGCTTTCCTAGATTGATAGGAGCTTTTATTTCTTGTTCTGCTAAATATTCTTCCTCTTTCATCAATCAGTGTTAATTTAATGTTCTAATTAATGTAATTATCAAAACCATTGTGGACGTCAAGCCCGTAAATAGAGATAAGCGCTCAGCCGAACTAAGCCTATTTCTCCTAGGTCGAGTAGGTACAAACACTTGCGTTCCCCGCTCAATGGTAGGGTAGAATTTCATTCCTAGGAATTTCTTTGTACGAGCGGTAAAACCATTTGCATACACCACATAGACTTTGGCTACATCTGCGCTATCTGTAAATCCACCCGCTTGGGCAATATAGTCCTTAAAACTGAAAGTAGGATTAAAAGCCACAATATTTGGATTGAATACTTGCCCACCAATCGTCACTGTTTCTGGTTCTTTAGGTACAATAAGTTCATCACCAGGCATCAGTAAAAGGTTATTGGGATGCTTTGGATTATTCAAAATTTGAATAATATCCATCGCAATTAAGCGCCCATTTCTAAAGAGTTGAATTCCTGGCAAATACGCTTCTTGACGAAAACCACCCGCACGTTCAATTAGGTTACTAAGTCGCTCTTCCCTGCTTGCAATCACATACGTACTAGGGTACAATACCTGTCCCTTAATACTTACTACTTGTTGCGCTGTATAATTTGGTAAACTACGTACAATTACTTCATCATACGGCTTCAATACAATGGTAGACATTTCGCTTAACTCTTTTGAAATATCATACTTCGTGACTTCCACTGTTTCACTTTTGGTTTCATCGTTGTATAACCGACGCGACAGCTCAACTCCTTTTCCAGTAGCCCCATCAGCGAACCCCCCAGCGAGTAGAATCAAATCTTGCAATGTCATTTTTTCGGCATAATCAAATATGCCTCCGCTATTAACGGCTCCTCTGATACCGACCGTTTGAACTTGACGTGTTTCTGAAATAGATTTGATAATTAAAACATCCTCACGTTTCAACAAAATATCTTCGGCATCGTTTTTAAACAACTGGTCTAAATTAATTTGAATTAATTCAGGGTCAAGATTCTCGCGTTTTCTTTTTAACACTGCTCGGTTACGAAAAGCGTCTTCACGCAAACCCTCCGCTTTTTTGATTAATTGTTTTACGGTTTTAATTTCATCACTTAATGCAAACTCCCCGGGCCGAAAAACAGCTCCAATCACTTCTACCTTATTCTCAAACCGATTTAAAATAGTACCGACAACCAACTTATCTCCATTTTGAAGCGTAAATTGGTTTTGAGAAAGTGGGGAAAATGTAATCAATTGACGCTCAATTGCAGTATTTCGATACAAATTCACGGATGCTTGGTACGCTTGCTCAGTATATCCTCCTGCATACTTCAATAAGTCAGTAAAATTTTCATTTGTTTTTAGCTCAAATATCCCACTTCTTTTGACTTCTCCCTCAATTTCTGCTTTTTTGGCTGCTATCGGAATCAAAATTACGTCTTGATCTCTCAAGTTTATATTTTCAATCAGTGTACCTTTCATTAAAAACTCGTACAAATCGATGGTTTGAATCACTTTGCTATTTCTTAGTAGCTGTATTTCGCGCATTGAGCCGTTACTATTGGGGCCACTACATAAATAGAGCGCGTGAAATGCCGTTGCCAATGAGGAGACTGTGTAAGTACCTGGATTAGTAGCCTCCCCAATTACTGTTACCTTTATACTTCTTACATTTCCTAAAGTCACATCTACGTTCAACGTCCCATTTCTGATACCCGCGTACAAAACTTTCAAACGTTCAATTATTTTGTTTTTTGCTTGCTCAATAGTCAACCCATTTACATACAGCGGGCTTAAACTCTCGATTTTAATTGTTCCTTCGGGCGAAATTCGTGCATCATAATGCTGATAAGCGTATCCCGTAATATCTATTTTAAGTTCGTCATCTGTGCCTAAAATATAGTCTTTAGGAGTAGGTAAGCGTAAATTAGGTTCAAAAGACAGGGACTTATTGGAAAACAACTGTGTTCCAAACACCTCTTTCTTTTTTCTAACTTCTTGGTCATTTCCAACTGGGGTTGGTATCTTTTCCGAAATTTGTGTCTTTTCCGAAACTTGCCCTTGCTGTTGGCGAACTGTATTATTCGCATTCGACGAGGGAGTCGATTCCGTCTTTATTTTCACTGTATTAATTCTTGCGCGAATTTTAGCAATATCAGCCTCAGTGTAGCCCTTTGCTAATGCTCCAGCTTCTAACTCGGCTTGTGATAAGCCCTTACTTTGAGCTACTTTAATAAATTCTTCTAATTGTGCATCCGTTACTTCATCTGCAGCAGGCAACGCCTGTGAATACGAAAAATGACACGCTAAAAAAAGAAGAGATACCCAATAATACTTTCTAAAACTCATGAATTTCAGTAGGTTTAATCATATCATTTCAACAGAAATACCACTACAAAGGTAGTAGCCTTTAAGATAGTTTACAAGCTATAAAAACAGAAAGCCCCGCAAATGCGGGGCTTTCTTTCGTATAAATCGTATGAACGATTAGTCTTGAGATACTTTCAATACTTTCAAAGAAGCACGCTTAGATGGAGTGCTAACTTGGATGAAGTACATACCAGTATTTTGGCTAGTCATATCGATTTCTTCACGGTGAGTATTAGTTTCAGGAGTTACTGAAGAAGCTTTGATTGAGCGACCAGAGGCGTCAACCAAGTTCAATTTCACTTCTTGACCTTTAGCACCGTTGATTGTCAACGACAACGTACGAGTTACAGGGTTTTGACCCATCGTCACGAATGGAGCTTCAGTGTTTTCAGATACACCCTCACGAGCTGCACCTGCACCGATACCATTCCGTGATTGAATACGGAAATAGTATTCTGCGTACGCTAGTTCCTTTCCTTGTGCAGTACGTACTGCTGGTGCAATACCAAGGCCTTTTTGGCTCCAGTAACGAACTGACAACTTGTAAAGACCTTTAGGGAAACCACTGTCGTATGTATTTTTACCTGGGGCAATTGGATCAGCTGCGTAGAATCCAAAGAATGGATTGTTTTGCGCATATAGCTCCGTAAACCCATCACGGTTTGCATACATCAAGTAAGGTGCATAGTTTTCGATAGTATTGAACGACAATGGAAGACCTATTTCAGGTGTACAAAGCATATCAAAACCTACCGAACCTTCAGTACCTAAGTTACAAGTCTCAACGTGAGCCGTCCAGTAACGTGGTGCACTCTTGTTGATATTCTCAGTATAGTATATAGCAGGGTTACCTTGAGAGCTAGCCGCTAAAGAAGGACCTGCATCTACTGTGATAAACTGTGATGCCCAAGCAGACTTAGGAGTACCAGAAATACCTTTAATTGCCGCCTGTGACGAACCTACGTTAATCAAAGTAACATCAAAAGTACTGCTCCAAGAAGCTGAAACTTGTGCACTTACAGGGCTATCGCAGTATCCTGATTGGATACATTTTACTGAAACAACTTGGCTACCTCCACTTTGTAAAGTTAGGCTAATCGTAGCAGTAGTAGCACCTGTACTCCATTGTGGAGTTGAACCAGCAGCACAGTTCTGTGAGAATGTTACGCTAGTACCTGCACAAACAACGCCTGTTGAGCTACTTGTTACTGTAGGTTGAGCCAACACTGGTAACACACTGTAAGATACTGTATTACTGTTAGCACTTGTACATCCACCTACACCCAAACATCTTGCGAAGTAAGAATAAGTACCTGGAGTTGTTGAAGTTGTAGTAGGCAATGACGCTAATTGTGTGTTGTTGCTAGCATCAAACCAAACAGTTTGGTTAGAACCACAATTTGTATTGCTTGTTAACACCAACGGAGAGCCTCCAGTACAAATTGGAGTAGGAGCCTGACCATTTATAAACAAAGAAGCAACTGGAGCAGCTGGAGCAGCGTTAATTCTAAGTACCATCAAAGATGACTCTGGACCAACACAAGCAGTAGCGCCTGTACCTGCCTGACAACGTACACGATAAATGTGGTTGCTGCCATCTGCCATCTGAGTAGTAGGAATTACCTCACTGTATGGAGCACCATCTACTGATACCAACATCGTCTCGCCTGCTGGGCAAGCAGAAGCAAGCGTAATTGGAACATTACCTGTTCCGCAAACAGTACCACTTGGTGTTAAAGAAGCACCAACTGGAGCGCTACCAGCAGGGTTGAGCGTAAATGTTAAAGCATAACGAGTTGTACTTTCGCAATTTGTTACCAAATCTCTACATGCCGCGTAGTAAGTAGTAACTCCTACTGTTGTTGGCGTTGTAGTTGGTAAACTAGCGATTGGAGTACCACCTGTTGCTTGTGTGTACCATATTGTAGCTAATGATCCACAAGTTGTATTTGTAGTCATTGTCACTGATGGGTCAGAAGCACAAGCAGACGAAGGAAGCAATGTACCTGATGTAGGAGCAGTTACTGCTGCGCGCACTTGTACAGATGCTGACGTCGAAGATGGGCTAGAACAATTTGTATTTACGCATTTAGCTACGTAGTAAGTAGTAACACCTGCCGCTGGAGTAACATCTACTGTTGTAGTAGCACCTACATATGTTTTCTGAAGAGCTATCAAAGTAGAACCTGCAGCATTTGATGACCAAATCTTAAGTGTATCAGTAGCTGCACAACCTGCCGCTGTTAATGTTACAGGAGTACCAAAACATACGTTAGTCGTTGATGCAGGAGTTAGCGTTGGCGTAGCTGGTGTCGTGTTAATTCTGAATGTTACTTTAACACGCTCAGCTGGCAACGTTTCACATGAACCATTAACACAACCCAAATAGAAATCATAAGAACCAATGAGACCACCTGCGTTTGCAGTAGTTGAGCTCACACCACCACCTACGGTAGTTTGGTCCATATAAAGTCTCACATTACCCGATGCACAAGTTCCAAGTGGAGAGATTGTGATAATCGATGCAGTTGGTGTTTGGCAAACTTTATCAGGGCTTAGACCTGTAGCCGTTGGTGCAGGAATATTTGCAGCCACAGTGAAGGTTCCCACCATAACACGCGTGCTTGTACAACCACTTGAAGGCTGCTTACACTCTAAATAATAAGTAGTAGTTGTAGAAGCTGGAGCAAAACCAGAAAGAGTTGTTGGTGCGTTTGGATTGGCAGAGATAGAAGCTAGAATAGTTCCACCTGTTGCTGCTGAATAAATATCCATTGTTTCACCAACACCTGAACAAG
>JALQYJ010000139.1 GCA_023254175.1 Runella sp.
TCACGCTCAATCCAAGGAAACGAGTTTTCTTGTCCGATGGCAATTAACACATCATCCGCTTCAAAAAACACCTCAGGTTCACCCGTTGGAACAAGCTTACGGCGACCGTTTTCGTATTTTGGCTCCACTTTCTCAAACATCATTCCTACCAATTTACCATTTTCGGTCACAAATGATTTTGGAACGTGGTTTTCAAAAATTGGAATATCTTCGTGCAAAGCATCTTCAATTTCCCATAGAGAAGCTTTCATTTCTTTGCGTGGGCTACGAACCACTACCTTCACATCCTCTCCACCCAAACGGCGTGAGGTGCGGCAGCAGTCCATCGCGGTATTTCCACCACCCAGTACCAGTACTTTCTTGCCAATTTTTTTGGTATGTTCAAACGCAACACTTGCCAGCCACTCAATACCAATATGAATATTGCCCGATGAATCCCAACGGCCTTTCAAATCTGCCAAATCTTTCCCTTTGGGAGCACCCGTCCCAACAAAAACTGCATCGTACCCTTTGTCTAATATGCCACGCAGGCTATCAACTCGCGTTTTGAAATGCGTACGAATTCCCAAATCAAGGATAAAGTTCACCTCTTCATTCAATACGCTTTCAGGTAAACGAAACGAAGGAATCTGACTACGCATCATCCCTCCACCACGATCTTGGTCGTCATAGAGGTCGATTTCGTACCCAAGCGGAGCCAAGTCACGGGCTACGGTAAGCGCCGCAGGACCACCCCCAATCAACGCAATACGCTTTCCGTTGGAGGCAAAAGGACCTTGTGGCATCATCGACTTCACATCTCCTTTGTTATCAGCAGCTACACGTTTAAGGCGGCAAATCGCAACGGGTTCTTCTTCTACCCGCCCGCGACGGCAGGCGGGTTCGCAAGGGCGGTCGCAGGTACGACCTAAAACACCTGGGAATACGTTTGATTCCCAGTTGACCATGTACGCCTCCGTGTAGCGCTCTGCCGCAATCAGCCGTATGTACTCTGGTACAGGCGTATGCGCAGGGCAAGCGTACTGGCAATCCACTACTTTGTGGAAATACTCAGGGTTTTTAATATCTGTCGGTTTCAAAGGAAGTAAGGTTTGAAAAACTCTGCTAGCCCAAATTATCTAACAACTAAGCACCAATTGTTAGGAAGGTAAATACTCATTTAAGCAACAGAAATCAATAATTTTGATGGGTATTTTTATTAGTTAATTATGCTTAATTCTTTTTTTGGTGGCAATTAAGGAATTTCGTTTGGTATTACAAAGGCTATATTATCTAAATGTTACTTGGTAGATTTTTAATTTTTTCGAAGCTAAACTGTAAAATAGTTTTGGTTGGAGGAATGCTCATTAATAATTTTATTTCGTGTCAAAAATACACATTTTTTTACTACCTGAATATCAAACAATTACTTTCAATTATTTTTGATTTTTTTACAAATGACCAAAATCAAACTTTAGTACATAGATGAATGTTTTTGAATAAAAACAGAAGATTCTCCGCAATTTCGCCTTTTCAGTGTACTGGAGTATTTTACGCCACACTGGTTCCTATCTTTCTATTTCATCATGAATAATAAAAACACTTTCTTTCTCTTGCTCACAGGGATATTTATGAGCAGTCTTGCCTTGCACTCCCAATCGTTTCATGCCAATCGAATTGTAGCCCATCGGGGTGCATGGAAAAATACAGGTACTCCCCAAAATTCCATCGCCTCCCTTAAAGCAGCTATTCAACTTGGATGTGTAGGTTCGGAATTTGACGTCAGAATGACAAAAGACGAGGTGTTAGTCATTAATCATGATGCTCATTATGAAGGAATGGACATCGAACAAACCGATTTCTCTGAGTTACGCAAAAAGCCACTCAAAAACGGAGAGTTGCTGCCAACGTTAGAAGAATATTTGAAGGAAGGTAAAAAGCAAAAGAAAACCATGCTCGTAACCGAAATCAAACCCTCCCCCGCTGGTAAAGAACGTGCAATGAAATTGACCGAAAAAGTGGTCGAAACTGTGCAGAAAATTAAAGCCCAAAAGTGGGTGGTTTATATCAGTTTTGATTACGATATCTTAAAAAAAGTGCGTGAACTAGACAAAGACGCCCAACTGCAATATCTCAACGGAAACATCTCAGCGGCACAGTTAAAGGCAGACAATATCGGCGGCGCAGATTATCATTTCAGTGTGTTTCAGCGCGATGAAAAATGGCTACCAGAAGCCCAGAAGCTAGGTATTGTCACCAATACCTGGACAGTCAATGATACCTTAGCAATGGATTATTTTTTAGGCCAAGGAATTGACTACCTTACAACTGACGAACCCGAAAAAGGGTTAAAACATGACGCTTATTTTGCTAAAACAAAACGCAAATTGGTATGGAGTGATGAATTTAACTACACGGGTTTGCCCGACGATCAAAAATGGGGATATGACGTAGGAGGTAACGGCTGGGGCAACAACGAGTTGCAATATTACACCGAAAAAGATAGCAACACTGCCATCGTTCGGAAAGGTATTTTAAGCATTACCGCTCGCTCTCAGGCTAAAGAAAATCGCAAATTCACCTCGGCTCGTTTGGTAACACGTGGCAAAGGAGAATGGACCTATGGACGCATTGAAGTTAGGGCCAAATTACCAAAGGGTAGAGGAACTTGGCCCGCGATTTGGATGCTTGGAAAGGATATCAAAGAAGTCGGCTGGCCCAAATGCGGCGAAATCGACATTATGGAACACGTTGGTTATGACCCCGATACTCTCGTCGGAACGATTCACACCCAAACCTATAACCACGTCAGAGGTACCCAAAAGTCGAAAAAAATATTTATCAAAAACCCCTATAGCGAGTTTCACATCTATGCCGTTGACTGGACACCCGAGAAAATGGATTTTATGTTGGATGGCGTAACCTACTTAAGCATCCCTAATGAGCACAAATCAGTCAACGAATGGCCCTTTGACAAACCAGAATATTTGTTGCTTAATTTGGCCGTAGGGGGCAATTGGGGTGGTGCAAAAGGAGTAGATGAAGGTGTTTTTCCTGCTACTTTTGAAATTGATTACGTGAGGATTTATCAGTAAAAGGGCAAAATCGACCTATTTTTACTATTTTCGGGCATTAGAAACGATTTGAGTCGCTTGTCAATGCTCCAACACTGGTCAACCTCCAACTACCGTCAACTTCGACAAATACACCACTCTCTTCATTACAAACGGTACTTTTCACACACTGTTTCGCTGGCTGATATTGTAACGATTCTTATAGAAAAAATTCTTTTGTACAATATCGACCAGCGAGCTACGGCTGTGGCCTATAACTTTACGCTTGCAGTATTCCCTGCCATCCTATTTTTGTTTACGCTCATTCCGTACATTCCCATACAAAACATGGAAGTTCAAATCATGGGATTCATGCACGATGCCATACCAGAGCCCCTCTATGATTTTGCAGCCACAACGATTTATGACATCATTAATCGCAAACAAGGAGGGATTTTATCGTTTGGTTTTATCCTGGCTCTAATCACAGCTACCAATGGGATGGGGGCTTTAATAACCGCCTTCAACACCGCCGACCAAGCCTACGAAAACCGCGGTTTTTTCAAAACGAAGGGAATAGCCATCATGTTGACTATTCTATTGTCGTTTGTGCTGTTTTTGGCTGTACTTATTATTATTGTAGGGGACTTTGTTGTAGATTGGTTACATGATACTATCTTATTTCGCGATAGTTTTACGGTTTTTCTTTTGGATGTTCTTCGTTACGGAGTCATGTTTGCGACCTTTACGTTAGCGGTTGCTATTATTTATCGTTTTGCCCCTAAAATTAATCACGGCTGGCGTTTTTTCAACCTTGGAGCTGTCATGTCGTCTTTTCTTATCATTGCCTCCACTTATGGTTTTTCTTTCTATCTTTCTCACTTTGGGAGTTACAACAAACTCTATGGCTCTATCGGCACCATCATTGCGCTCATGATTTGGTTTTATCTTGTAGCCCTACTTCTCATCTTTGGTTTTGAACTGAACTTAAGTATTTGGCGCGCGAAGTATCAAAAAAAATCTTCTTTGACAAAAAATAGTACCCTTACAAAAAAATAAATGCCGCACGCAGAGCGTGTCGGCATTTATGAACTACCCTAACCCATAAATATTGAAAGATGTTTTTCTACATCATACCAAAGTCATAGAGAAAATCATGCCAAAATTCAGATTTATGCTGAATAATATTTCCTACTCCATAAAATAAATACAATTAACTATCTGATAATCTTTTTATTAGCAACAGACACAATGATTTTATAGTATCAATTAGCTCACCCTATTTATGTCGAATAACAGTTGTAGCTTTGACCGTTTACTAAAAAGTAAGTATGTACCGAATAAAATTTGTAAATATTAGATTACATTTACTAATCAAATAAATGCCCTTTTACGCAATTATAAATGCTCTCAACCTACCCGATGAATCCAGAAGTGACGGTTATTTGTACGTGCTACAATCATGCACCTTTTATTAAAGAGTGCCTGCAATCGGTAGTACTGCAATCTTATAATAATATACAATTGATAATTATTGATAATGCAAGCACTGACGATTCTCGTCGTCTTATTTTACAATTTATCGACGATTACCCTAAAACCATTTTCATACGTAATAATCAAAATATTGGGCTTTGCAAAGCTTTTAATCAAGGACTTAGTAAAGCAACAGGTAAATACGTAATTGATTTGGCCGCTGACGATATTATGCCACTTCAAAGAATCGAAAAACAAGTTAGAGCGTTTGAACTACTTCCAAAAGACTACGCAGTTGTATTTTCAAATACCTCATACATAGACACTTCAGGCAAATTAATTGGTTATCATTATGCTTTAGGAAAAGATGGAAAAGCACATGGGGTTGTCCCGACGGGGCATGTTTACAAAGAAATTTTACGCCGTTATTTTATCTGCACTCCCTCCATTATGATACGAAAATCTGTACTCATTAAATTGAGTGGCTACGATGAATCTTTGAGTTATGAGGATTTTGATTTTTTTATTCGTTCTGCTCATAATTATAAATACCATTATATCGACGAAGTATTGATGAATAAAAGAGTCCTCGAAGACTCCATGGCATCACAATTTTACCGTATTGGTAATGACATGTTAAAATCAAGTTGGAAAGTCTGTAATAAAGCCTATGACCTCAGCCGTTCCCAAGAAGAATATGACTTATTAGCAAAAAGAATTCGTCAATTCATCAAAAAATGTTTTGTGGCTCAAGACGCCGAACAAGCTACTGAGTTTCGAAAACTCCTCAATTATATCGAAGACCCAGGGTGGGAAACTGAGTTACTTGTCTTTGCATGCCGACTGCACTTACCTGTCAATTGGCTGTATCGGTTTTATGCCAAATGGCAACGTAATCGTAAACTTTCAATGATGCAGCAAGGTATCCCGTTTGTCCAACTCGACTCGTAGTAATACAGCCCTGATTTTCATAATTTGCGTTATCCAAATAAAATGATAGGTTTGTAAGTCAAAGTTTTTCAATTAAACGGATACCGTCCAACTTGTCGAATGCCTGCTGAGTTCCTAAAAATCCACCCTCAAACCCCCGAACCACGCAAAATTCACCAAGTGGTTACTTGCCTTCAAGAGGGGGGATTAGTTGTTTATCCTACTGATACAGTGTATGCTTTAGGATGCGATATTCACAATGCTCGCGCAGTGGAACGCATTGCCCGAATCAAAGGAATTAAGCCTCAAAAAAACGATTTTTCATTTATTTGCCACGATCTTAGTCATATAGCTGATTATGCCAAAGTGAGCAATTCGGCTTTTAAAGTAATGAAACGTATTCTTCCAGGCCCATTTACCTTTATTCTCTCAGCTGGTAGTCGCGTTCCGAAGGTTTTGGCCAACCGAAAAACAGTGGGGATTCGAATACCCAATCACCCCATTCCATTGCAAATTGTCCACGAACTGGAGAACCCTATCATCACCACATCTATTAAAGACGATGACGATTTTATGGAATACCCTACCGACCCTGAAATCATGTTTGAACGCTTTCAACATCAAGTAGATTTGGTCATCGACGGAGGCTTTGGGGGCTTGATACCTTCTACCATCATTGACGCTACCACCGATGATTTTGAGGTAATTCGTGAAGGTGCAGGACAATTTATCTACTAGCATGAAAACCATCAAAAACCTTTATTTTTCTCCCTTCTTCTGGACGCTACTGATTGTATTAGTTGCTGCTTTTTTGGTTTCTTATCTTTTCATTGGGCTTTTTGGTCTGGTAAAATTGGCGACAGCAGTCGCATTCGTTGTTAGTCTTACTGATGCTTTTTTGCTTTTTCGTACCGAAAAAGGAGTCTTTGTTCGTCGAGATGTAGCCGAGCGGCTTTCCAATGGCGACCCTAACCCCATTATTCTCTACCTAGAAAACCGCTATTTTTTTCGAGTAGACCTTGAAATTGTGGACGAAATCCCGTTTCAATTCCAACGCCGTGATGTATTATTTCAAACTCGTTTGGCCCCCAACGAGACCGAACAGCTTCACTATGACCTCCGACCTACCAAACGGGGAGAATATAGTTTTGGAGCAGTCAATGTGTTTGTTAAAAGTCCACTTGGGTTGCTGAAACGGCGCTACCAGTTTGCACAGGATAAAACAGTTGCAGTTTACCCTTCGTATTTACAAATGCGCCAATACGAACTGTTGGCCATTTCTAACCGACTGACGGAGGTTGGAATCAAACGCCAGCGTAGACTAGGACACAGCATGGAGTTTGAACAAATTAGACCCTATGTTCAAGGTGATGATTTTCGGACGGTCAACTGGAAAGCCACTGCCCGTCGCAACGAACTCATGGTTAATGCCTATCAAGACGAGCGCTCACAGGCTGTTTATTGCTTGATTGACAAAGGAAGAGTAATGAAATCACCTTTTGAGGGGCTAACATTGTTGGATTATGCCATCAATGCCTCCTTGGTATTGAGCAACATTGCGCTGTTAAAACAAGACAAAGCGGGAATAATTACTTTCTCAGAAGTGATTGGGCAACTTCTACCCGCCGACCGCCGCACAGGGCAAATGCAGAAAATTTTGGAGGTATTGTACAAACAAAAAACGCGTTTTTTGGAAAGTGACTACCAAACGCTCTATACCCACGTTAAAACTCAAATTCGCCAGCGTAGTTTATTGCTTTTGTTTACCAATTTTGAAACCTTAAATGCTCTACACCGTCAGTTGCCTTTTTTACGACAACTAGCTAAAAATCACCTTCTTATTGTTGTATTCTTTGAAAATACAGAAACGGCTCAATTGCTAAAAACACCCGCCAAAACTACCGAGACGATTTATTTGAAGACCATTGCCGAGCGATTTTATTACGAAAAACGCCGTATCGTTAAAGAACTTGAACAATACGGCATTCAATCGATTTTAACGGCACCACACGACTTAAATGCAAATACCGTCAACAAATATTTGGAGTTAAAATCACGAGGAATACTGTAAATTTCTACCAGCCAATTCCATAATCTTCTCCGTGGTTGCTAGAGCCTCCCCAAAAACTGCCGTGCTCCCAATCAAAGTAAATAGCATTGATAGGGCCACTGGTACGCTCTTGGTAATTGATTTTATACCCCATTCGTCCGAGGTCTTTCCGAATCCAGGTAGGCATAGCTTCGTTGAGCGTTAAACCTCCGTTGATACGTTCGTGCTTGCCAAAACTCGAATACATTTGAAAGGTTTTGAAACTTGGAGCTTCGCACGACTCTTGTACTGTCATTCCAAATTCGACCATATTGAGGAAAAATTGAAGGAGTAACTGATCTTGTTCATCGCCTGCTTGTTTTGCAAAAGATAGAAAAGGCTTCCCATTTTTCATGGCGAGGCTTGGGGTTAGCGTAACGCGGGGTCGTTTTCCAGGCTCCACCACGTTGAATGGATTTTCTTTTGGATCGAGCACAAACGCTTGCATCCGTTGGCTCATTCCAATGCCCGTGTTTCCCGCAATACAAGCAGGCACCCATCCCCCACTTGGGGTCATCGATACTACCCAACCTTCGGCATCAGCTGCCTCTACTGAGGTGGTTCCTGCTGTGAAGCTCTCCTGGAATTTTTCGTCCAATGTTGCGTTATTTTTGGGAGCCATCAAACTAGCACTTCCCCAATTTTTAATCAAATCTAAATACGGATTTGCTTTCCCTTCAAACGGATAAGGGTCGCCTGGGCCAATTTTGGGGTCGTTCATTTCTGGGTTTATCAACTTACTCCGCTCCTTAGCATATTCTTTTGAAAGCAGCCCTTTCATGGGTTCTTCAGGACCAAAGGCAGGGTCGCCATAGTAAAAATCGCGATCAGCAAAGGCCAAATTCATCGCTTGATACAAAGTATGGACATAACGAGTTGAGTTATAACCCATACTTTTGAGGTCAAAATTTTCCAAAATATTTAGAGTTTGAAGCATGGCAGGGCCTTGTGTCCATTGCTGGAGCTTATACACCTCAATTCCCTTATAAGTGGTCATCATTGGCTCCTCAATTTTCACTTTCCAATTGGCCAAATCTTGTTCGGTAATCAACCCACCTTGTTCTTGACACCCCCTCGCAAACTCTTTCGCAATTTCGCCACGGTAAAAAAGGTCGTTGGCTGCATAAATCGCATCTTTGCGAGATTTGCCCTTCGCTAAGGCTTGTTGCTCGGCATTCACCAGTTTTTTCAGAGTTTCAAGCAAATCTTTTTGAACAAAAATTTCACCCGCGTCGGGTGCTTCGCGTTTGGCACCCAAGTGCGGTAGAAACACCTTTTTGGAATATGGCCATTGTTTTATAAGATCTTTACGGCTTTCAATAGAATTGGCCGTTTGGGCTTCGATAGGATAACCTTCCGCCAATTGCATGGCAGGGGTAAGCACCTCTTTGAGCGACATGGTTCCGTATTCGGCCAAGATGGTCATTAAACCACCAGGTGTCCCAGGCGTTACGGCAGCCAACGGCCCATATTCAGGTGGATATTTCATGCCTTTATTTTTATAAAACTCCGCAGTCGCTCCCGTAGGTGCTACTCCAAGTGCATTGATGGCTATTACTTTTTTAGTTTTTGGATTGTAAATGAGGGCTTGAGTTTCTCCGCCCCAACTAAGCACATCCCACATGGTGCAAGTAGCTGCCAACATGGCACAGGCCGCATCTACGGCATTGCCTCCTTTGGCAAATACCATTGCACCCGCCGTAGCTGCCAATGGTTTACCCGTAATGGCCATCCAATGTTTGCCGTGCAAAGGTGGTTTTTGAGTAATGACGGGTAAGTTATTAAATGACTGGGCGAAGGTTTGTCCCCAGATGGCTACCAATAATAATGTTAAAGGTATAGGTTTTGTCCAATTCATCGGTCTTTTAGTTAAGTTGATAGATAATTCCCTAAAATTAAAGACAACGAATAAGGAAGTCAACGAAACTGCCTTTTTTACGACAAGAAGGTGTTTTTCAGCGAGGCGAATCTCAATTTAGTGCGCAAGATAACGCGAAACCGTCGCATCACCGAGGTTTGTTGAAGGCGAAGTAAGCTGAGATAATGCTTCAAAACGATACCCGAGTTGGGCAAAATGATCCAACATTCGCGGCAAAACGTAGCTCATATTACGCCATGCTTTGAGGCTATCATGCATCACTACAATTGAGCCTGCTTTGGTGTATTTCAACGTTTTTTCGAGGCAGCGTTCAGCGCTTAAGTACTTTTCAAAATCGCCCGTCAATACATCCCACATAACTATATGATAGTCATTAAGAAGCGGGTAAGCTTGACTAAGTTTAATCCGACCATAAGGTGGACGAAACAAGGTTGTCTCAACGGGTAAGATTTCATTGCACTGCTTAACATTATTGAGGTAAGTTCTATCATCTGTATTCCAGCCCTTCAAATGGTTAAAAGTATGATTACCGATGCTATGACCTTTGGCAAGCATTTGGATAAATACATCGGGGTACTTTCGAACGTTGTCGCCAATGCAGAAAAAAGTAGCTTTGGCCAAATACGTATCCAATTGTTCCAACACCCACTCTGTTACGTCTGGAATAGGTCCATCGTCGAACGTTAAATAAATCACTGGCTCTTCCGTCGGGATTTCCCATACAAACGGTGAATAAAATGATTTAAGGATTCGTGGCGACTTATGAACAAACAATGGAATCATAGCTGTTGATGATGTTGGTAAGACGCGTTAGTAATGATAAAACGATTGGTTGCAATCTACTGGCATAACTAATAGTCTGGCGAGGAGTTATTTCAAACTTCTACCCTTCCACACATAGCCTTTTCGTTGCGCCCCTATTCCAAAAAATAGCACATAGATAGGGTAAAAAAATTGAACAACGGGGATGTATTTCGCCCATTTTTCTCTACCCAAAAATCTGATAATCAAACGTAAAAACAAAAATTCAGGCACATATTTTAACAATAGAATTGTACAAAACTCCCAAGGCACTACTTTTTCGCGGAATGGTACAATTAATACGACGAGTGTCAATAAGTTGACTAAAAATACCCCAAACGCCACTACCATTGTCGCAGGACGTTTATTGACGGCCCATTTACTGGCCCAGCGAACGCGTTGGTAGTAAAAGCCTCGCCACGAATCTTGCGCGTGCGTTGAGACAATTGCGGCTTTATTTTTTAAAAAATAAAGCTTTTCAACCCCAAAATGTTTTGCAATTTTTTGAAGTAAAAACTCATCGTCACCCGAGGCAATTTGGTCAACACCTTCAAACCCCCCCACTGCCTCAAAAGCAGCCCGTTCATACGCCAAATTTGCACCGTTGCACATGGTTGGATACCCCGCTTCGAGCAAACAAGCCCCCGTCCCAATCAGGCTTGAAAATTCGATGGTTTGGGCTATCGCTCCTCCCCTCCTTAAAACGCTACTAGCTACTGTGTTCAAAAACGTTACTGGACCACTAATTAATTTTGCCCCTGTCTCTAAGTACGTTTGAGCAAAGATTTCCAACCATCTTTCCCCTACTCTACAGTCTCCGTCGATTGTGATAATCAACTGCCCATGGACTCGCTTGAGGGCTTCTGTTATCGCCCTTTTTTTAGGAGAACTTGCAGCGACATCAGTCAGCGACACCAAGTTCAGCGACATCGTTTTTTTCTGAATGTACCCATTTACAATTTCTGTTGTTTTGTCGGTAGAGGCATCGTCCATTACCCACACTTCAAAAAAACGACGGTCTAAGGTTTGCTTTTCGAGGTCATTTAACAGTACGCCAATGTGTTCGGCTTCGTTGCGAACGGGGATAATGATTGACAATTTAAGGTCTGATGGCAAAAAAACGTGTTTCAAAGGCCGCACGGGAATTTGACACCATTTCCAACACAACCAGCTACAAGCCAAGGCGTACAGTCCAAAAATTCCACTAAAAACTAACAACATATTTTATACTTTAAGGGCGGTTTCGTGTTTGATTTCGCTCATCACAAAAATACTGTGGGTGTTACCGATACTATCTAATGCGCCTAACTTTTCCATCAAAAACCGCTGATATTCAGGCATATCATTTACCACTACTTTGAGCATAAAATCATATTCTCCCGAAATGTTATAACATTCCATCACTTCTTCAAAGGTCATTACTGCCGACACAAACTTCTCGCCGTTGGCGCGGCTGTGTTCTTTAAGGGAAACGTTGCAGAAAGCAATCAGATTACGTCCTATTTTCTCGCGGTTAACAATCGCAACGTACTTTTTAATGATTCCCTCTTTTTCCAATTTCCGTACTCGCTCATAGACGGGCGTATAGGAAAGATTGAGTTGAGTCGCCAATTCTTTGGTCGTTAAGAGCGCATTTTGTTGGAGATAGCGTAAAAGCCCACGGTCGGTAGTATCAAGTTTGAGCATTGTTGTATTTTATATTGAAATTGAGGTTAGACATTTTATCTATTTCTTGCAGAATGACTTCCGAAAAATCGGGTATTTTATAGGTATTATAGGTTTAAAAGTATAAAATAAATCTATTTTCAAAGATTAATTGACAATAATCGTCTAAATAATCGAAAATTCTTTCTGAATTACGTTAATTTTGTACAATCCTAAGATGTCTATTTTTCCGAACAAACGCCTCCTTCAAAGCGAACGTGCCAAGAGGAAAGTATGTTTTTGACCTAATAAACATTGACAACTATGACTGTGTCTCGAAAACCTTTGTCGAATGTTCCGTTAGAACTATTAAAAATTTACTCGGCTGATATTTTAGACAACGACCTGTTGGAGTTAAAACGGATTTTAGCCCAGTATTTCGCAAAAAAAGCGATTGCCAACGCGGCTAACGTATGGAAGGAAAAAGGGTTAACAGATACTATACAGGTCATTCAAGCCCTTTGAGAGTTACCTAATATGAAACCTGTGCATATTCATTATCAATTCAACTTAATTTACTCTGACCCCGACGACACCAAATTTGTTGACTGTACCATCGCATCAAATGCAGATTATCTAGTCTCTAACGATAAGCATTTGAATATTCTAAAAAAGATTCCATTTCCGAAAATAATATTGTATTTAAAAAGCTTTTTGCTTTTCGAACATAAGTAATTGTAAACCGACATTTTGGACAATAACCAGTTATAATGCAACAACCACCTATCCAAGAAATACTCAAATCGCGAATCCTTGTGCTTGATGGCGCGATGGGTTCGATGATTCAGCGTTATAAATTGACGGATGCCGATTACCGTGGCGAACGTTTCAAAGATTTCCCACACGAGGTCAAAGGCAACAACGATTTGTTGTCGTTGACCCGCCCCGACATTATCAGCGAAATCCACGAGGCTTACCTCGAAGCAGGTGCCGACATCATCGAAACCAATACCTTCAGTGGGACGACCATCGCCATGGCCGACTATCACATGGAAGACTTGGTGTATGAGCTAAATTACGAATCGGCCCGTTTGGCACGGGAAGCTTGTGATAAATACACAGCCATGAATCCGGATAAGCCTCGTTTTGTGGCAGGTTCCATTGGCCCCACCAACCGTACGGCCTCGCTCTCTCCCGATGTCAATGACCCTGGTTATCGTGCTGTAACGTTTGATGACTTAGTGAATGCCTACTACGAACAAGTTCAAGCTCTTGCCGACGGAGGTTCTGATATCTTTTTGGTCGAAACCATTTTTGATACACTCAATGCTAAAGCAGCACTTTATGCGATTGATTTGTTTATAAACCAAAAGCCCCCCGCTCCCCAATGGGGGGAGAATCGTTGTGATAGGAATAAGTTTCCAATCATAGATGGTTTAGTTTGGAAATATATTAACTCCCCTGGGTCTGCCAAAGCGGGTCGAGGGGTCGCTCCTATCATGGTATCAGGTACGATTACGGATGCTTCGGGAAGAACCTTGTCGGGACAAACGACGGAAGCGTTTTTGACGTCGGTTTCGCACATGCCTTTGCTTTCGATTGGGCTCAACTGTGCGTTAGGAGCCGATTTGATGCGTCCGTATGTACAAACTTTGGCCAACCAAGCTCCTTTCTTTACTTCGGCTCACCCCAACGCAGGTTTGCCCAACGAAATGGGCGAATACGACCAATCACCTGCCGAAATGGCAAAGATTATCGAAGGATTTTTGAAAGATAATTTTATTAATATCATTGGAGGATGCTGCGGAACAACGCCACCGCACATCAAGGCCATTGCTGAAGTTGCCGCCAAATATGCCCCCCGAGATTTACCCGAAAACGATCATGTTCAGAAACTTTCAGGGCTTGAACCCCTCAAAATCACGAAAGAAACCAATTTCGTAAACATCGGCGAGCGTTGTAACGTAACAGGCTCTAAGAAATTTGCTCGCTTGGTTCGTGAAAGCAAGTACGATGAAGCTATCTCAGTAGCTCGAGAACAAGTCGAAACAGGCGCTCAAGTCCTTGACATCAACATGGACGAAGGGATGATTGACGGCGTGCAAGCCATGACCAAATTCTGCAACTTGCTCATGGCCGAACCCGACATTGCCCGCGTTCCTTTCATGGTGGATTCGTCCAAATGGGAAGTGATTGAGGCAGGTTTGAAATGTTTACAAGGCAAAGCGATTGTAAACTCTATTTCGTTGAAAGAAGGCGAAGAGAAGTTTATCGAACAAGCTGAAAAAGTAAAGCGCTACGGGGCTTCGGTAGTGGTAATGGCCTTTGATGAAGTAGGCCAAGCCGACAATTACGAGCGTCGTATCGAAATCTGCGAGCGGGCGTATTGGATTTTAGTCAACAAAGTAGGTTTTCCTCCACAAGACATTATTTTCGACCCCAACATCCTTACGGTGGGTACAGGAATCGAAGAACATAATAACTACGCCGTTGATTTTATCAACGCAACTCGCTGGATAAAAGAACACTTACCGTACGCCAAAGTGAGTGGTGGGGTTTCCAACGTTTCGTTTTCATTCCGTGGCAATGAACCCGTTCGGGAAGCCATTCACACCGTTTTCTTGTACCATGCCATCAAGGCTGGTATGGACATGGGGATTGTGAACGCAGGTCAGTTGGGAGTTTATGACGACCTACCTAAAGACATGTTGGAGCACTGCGAAGACCTAATTCTTAACCGCCGCCCTGACGCAACGGAACGCATGTTGGCTTTTGCCGAAACCGTAAAATCGAAAGGAAAAGAAGTAGTAGTAGATAATGCTTGGCGCGACCAACCCGTTTCAAAACGTTTGGAACACGCTCTTATCAAAGGGCTTACTGAATACATCGACGAAGATGTGGAAGAAGCGCGTCAGCAGTCTAGTCGCCCGTTAGATGTGATTGAAGGCCCTTTGATGGACGGCATGAATGTCGTAGGCGACCTATTTGGGGAAGGGAAAATGTTCCTTCCACAAGTGGTAAAATCGGCTCGAGTAATGAAAAAAGCCGTGGCGTACTTGACTCCTTACATCGAAGCTGAAAAGGCAGGTGGTGCGGCAGCAGCTGGAAAAATTTTGATGGCAACAGTGAAGGGTGACGTCCACGATATTGGAAAAAATATTGTGGGTGTAGTACTTGGCTGTAATAACTACGAAATCATCGACCTTGGAGTGATGGTACCGACCGATAAGATTTTAGCGGCCGCCCGAGAACATAGCGTTGACATTATCGGCCTATCGGGTTTGATTACACCTTCCTTGGACGAAATGGTAGGTGTTGCCAAAGAAATGGAACGCCAAGGTTTTACCATTCCGTTGTTAATTGGGGGTGCGACCACCTCACGTATTCACACGGCAGTGAAAATTGACCCGCACTATTCAGGGCCTGTTATTCACGTGTTGGACGCAAGTCGTGCGGTGCCAGTAGCTGGCAAGTTGACGCAAAACGAAAAAATCTACGCTGATACTTTAGCCGACATCAAGAAAGAATACACCAAACTTCGCGAAGACCACGCTAAGCGCCAACAAGCAAAAGAAGCCTTGTCGATTGCGGCCGCAAGAGCCAATAAAACCAAAATTGATTGGGCAGGGTTTGAACCAGTGAAACCAAAATTCCTGGGCAATAAGTACTTCTACGATTATCCGTTGGAAGAGATTGCAAAGTACATTGACTGGACGCCATTTTTCCAAACGTGGCAATTACACGGAAAATATCCAACGATATTTAACGATGCCACCGTCGGAACTGAAGCGAAAAAACTGTACGAGGATGCCAATGCCATGTTGGCCAACATCATCAAAAATAAATCCCTCAAAGCCAATGCCGTCATTGGTTTTTATCCTGCCAATTCGGTGGGAGATGACATCGTTTTGCACGAATTTGAAGAGGCTGAAGTAAGTTTTGCAGGCCAAGGACAAGCAAAACGGAATGAATACCGAGTAGTAACTACCGAAAATGGCCTGGCAACTGAGCAACTTACAACGCTTCATCATTTACGTCAGCAAAATCAAAAAGCGGCCAATTTGCCAAACCTCTGTCTAAGTGATTTTATAGCACCCACAAGTGTAAACAAAACGGACTATATCGGAGCTTTTGCCGTAACGACTGGAATTGGAATTGAGGCATTGTTGGAAAAATACGAAGCCGACCACGACGACTATAACAGCATTATGCTCAAGGCCATCGCCGACCGTTTGGCCGAAGCCTTCACGGAATTGATGCACGAACGCGTTCGGAAAACGTTTTGGGGATATGCTTCGGATGAATCGTTGAGCAACGAAGAATTAATTGCCGAAAAATACCAAGGAATTCGGCCAGCACCAGGATACCCTGCCTGCCCCGACCATACCGAGAAGCGCACGATGTTTGATTTATTGGATGCGGAAGCACAAGTAGGTATTCATTTAACTGAAAGCTTTGCCATGTACCCTGCGAGTTCGGTCAGTGGCTGGTACTTTGCGCATCCCGACAGTAAATATTTTGCCCTCGGAAAAATCGCCAAAGACCAAGTAGAAGACTATTCCAGCCGCAAGGAAATGCCACTTGATGTGACTGAAAAATGGCTAGCGCCAGTGTTAAATTACGATTAGTCTAGTATTCGTGGGTCGGGGTATCTACGTCCCGACTCTTTTTTTACTTATATAAACGGCTTTGTTGAATCGCAGTAGTAAAGCATCTGTACCTGTATAAAAAGCACTGGAATGATGAACTCTGAAATTACAGAACCTCCAAAGTTGCTGCTTTATGGCCTCCAGTACTATGCTAAAATTACACCACTTCTTTAGCCAAGCCGATAACCCAATTCCCCAAAAAAGGTTAAGAAGCCACAACGAAAGAGGTCCTAACATAATTACTACTATCCGCCAGTTTCAAATTTAATTTTCGGATTTTTCAAACATTTCATGGCTTGAGTAAGTCCGTTAAGCGTCAGCGGAAACATTCGCTTTTCGGACCATTCACGAATAATACTGATACTATGGGTATATTTCCAGTAATCGGCCACTGAGATGGGATTTAGCCATACAAAATGAGGGTATTGTTCTTTAAAACGATTCAGCCACGTAATGCCTGCTTCTTCATTATAGTGCTCCACGCTTCCTTTTGGGTGCGTTATTTCGTAGGAAGCCATGGAAGCGTCACCCACAAAAATCACTTTATAGTCTTTATTATACTTATGTAAAACCTCCAACGTCGGCACTCGGCTCGACCGCCGACTATTATCCCGCCAAAGCGTTTCGTAAATACAATTGTGGAAATAAAAACACTCGATGTGCTTAAACTGATACTTGGCCGCCGAAAACAACTGCGAACACAACTCGATATGGTCGTCCATCGAGCCACCTACATCGAGCAACAATAGCACCTTTATGTTGTTTTTTCGCGACGGGTGCAGATGAATATCTAAAATGCCACCGTTTCGGCTTGTACCTTCGATAGTGGCGTTCATGTCAAGTTCTTCGTCAGCTCCCTCCCGCGTTAGAATGCGTAACCGTCGAAGCGCCATTTTCATATTTCGAGTATTGAGTTCTATGTCTTCATCGTAGTTTTTATACTCACGCTGTTCCCACACTTTCAGAGCTGTTCGATTTCCAGCCGAAGCGCCTTTTACTCGAAAACCTTCGGGGTTGTAACCATTATTCCCAAAAGAGGAAGTTCCACCCGAGCCAATCCACGTATTTCCTCCAGAATGGCGTTCGTTTTGCTCATGCAATAATTGTTGAAAACGCTCGAAGAGTTTCTCCAAACCGCCCATTTTTTCAATTAATACTTTTTCCTCATCGGTCAATTCTCGTTTGAGTGCGTCTTCAAACCAATCGGGCGGCACGTTCACTTCCAACAATTTGGTTTCGACGGTTTCGGCGTTTTTGAAATACTCCGCAAACAGTCGGTCGAACAAATCGTAGTGCATTTCATTTTTAATCAATGCCGTCCGACTAAGGTAGTAAAACTCTTCCACGCTCATTTGAATGACCTGCTGCTTGAGTCCTTCCAATAAGTTCAAATACTCCCCTACTGATACAGGAATTGCGTATTTTTTGAGCAATAAAAAAAAATCTAAAAACATCTTTTTGAGCGACGGAGTAAAAGTTGATAGATCATCAAAAACGCTTAATACGGGCGAAAACCTTTAGAACGTAAGGCCGCGTACAAGTCGTTATCTTGTTCATTTTTGAGCAATGCCCCCAAAAAAGGCGGCACATCAGGCATAGACTCAAGGTCTTTGAGGTCATCGGCGGATACTTTTGCCCAAATCAACAGCTTAATCCAATCAATCAATTCGCTAGTAGAGGGTTTCTTTTTGAGCGCTTTCACGTCCCGAACGACAAAAAATAGTTTTAACGACCGTTCTAATAACTCTTTATCAAGGTCAGGATAGTGAACATTGACAATTTGTAGCATGGTATCTCGATCAGGAAAACGAATAAAATGAAAAAAGCAGCGCCGCAAAAACGCGTCGGGCAACTCCTTTTCGTTGTTGGACGTAATAATAACAATCGGGCGATGTTTTGCCGCAACGGTTCGGTTGAGTTCATAGCAAAAAAACTCCATGCGGTCGAGTTCTTGAAGTAAATCATTCGGAAACTCAATATCGGCTTTATCGATTTCGTCAATCAACAGCACTACCTGTTCTTCCGCTTCAAAGGCTTCCCACAATTTTCCTTTTTTGATATAATTCTCTACGTCATACACCCGCTGATCGCCAAGTTGTGAATCGCGCAATCGAGAAACGGCATCGTACTCATAAAGACCTTGATGCGCTTGCGTCGTTGATTTGATGTGCCACGTAATGAGTCGTTTTCCCAGTGCTTTGGCTACTTCATAGGCAAGCATGGTTTTGCCAGTACCAGGTTCGCCCTTGAGCAGCAGCGGTTTTTGCAAACTCACCGAGGCATTCACGGCCACGGCCAACTCACGCGTTGCAACGTACTTTTCGGTTCCTTCAAATTGAGGCGTCATGTGTGTAGGGATTCCTTTTTCTAAAATTCTTATTACGTTTATAGTACTTCGTCTAAGTAATGTTTCACAAAATACTTCAAACTAGGATTCTGTGAATAGTGCCTTTGTAATATCTTGTGTTTACAAAAATCACGCGATAGTTTTTCATAAACTCTTGGTTCCTTACGACTAGAGCTAATGGCTTCTTTTTTATTTTTAATTAATACCTGAGTTACCTTATGAAGGTAGTTATTTACGGAAGCACGTGCTGCAATGGTCGTACAACAAGGTCGGGGTCATTAAAATAACCAATCAAAATATTCTCCAATACCACATGGTCAGTCACTCCTTCTGCCACGAGTCCAAATGTCACCATTGTCTAAAAGTTTTTGGGTAACCCTCCAATTTACTGCCGAACCCATGGCAATTGCTTCAAGGATATTGCGCTTCCATTTTCACCAATAAAGACATTTATTCTTCCCAACTCTATGGTTAAGGATTCGATAAATTTAAAATTCTCAATCGTTACTTGCTGAACCATACGTTCATGGTTTTCTTTTACCAACGCAAATTACGTTTTTTTAAAAGTTCTTCCTAACAAAGGTGGACGATAAAAACAGCCCAAAATGATGGACAATAGAATGGAAACTTATGTATATTTGGGTAAAAACTTACTCACAATGCTCTTACCTACTTTACTCTCAGTTACTCTACTTTTTCAATCCTACAAGTACCCCATTTTACCCGCTTCGGGTACCAAAGTCGAGTCGTTTATCCCTAAAGGCTGGCACGTTCACGAAAAAGCCGAAGGCGACCTCAACAAAGACAATCTTCCCGACCTTGCGGCGGTTATTGAGGCCGATAAACCCGTTAAAAACCTAAAAGAAACCGACAACGACCAGCAACCCCGTATCCTTTTAGTGGCCTTCAAACAAGCCGATGGGAGTTACAAACTTTCGATTCAATCCAACGAATCAATCATGCTATCCAACGAAGGCGGTGTTTTTGGCGACCCCTGGGAAGGACTATCCGTAGAAAGGGGGTCTTTTTTAGTACGTTTTTATGGGGGTAGTTCGAGTCGCTGGGGTTACGCTTACCGTTGGAGGTTTCAAGAAAACGACTGGTTTTTGATTGGTGCGACTTACACAGAAAGTTCTACGCACGACGGTTCGTACGAAAAATACGACTTTAACCTCATTACAGGTGCCACTGAGATTTCTAAAGGAGCCGGGGAAAATGTTAAAGGTACTACTCCGAAAGAAAAGGTCACTAAGCTTAACATCGGCAAAAAACCTTTATTAAAACTCAAATCCTTTAAACCCGTACAATACGTTATTTACAAGGACATTTACCTGTAGTTTTATGTGCCCCTCCTATCTGATAGGGCTGACTCGCATCAAACCAACAATCAGGCGCAAAATAGATGATTCAGAAACTAAACTCTAAAACTAATGAAATACCTATTTTTCGCTCTTATTGCTTCGTTTTTTTCTTTGAGCATCCTTGCCCAAGAATACATGGTTGCTCAACCTAAAGTGAACACCTTCAAAAATCCTGCCTCAACGGGGGCCACTGCAGGCAATTATAGAATCGGAACCAAAGTCAAACTTCTTGAAAAATCGGCCAATGGTAAATTTCTAAAAGTTAGCCAAGACAAAGGAGCCACGGGTTGGGTAACCCCTTCCCAAATTGTGGCATTAGATAAGCCCACCCCCAAGGAAATATTCCTGAGTATCGCTCGTAGTTACAATAGCAAACCCAAAGAGGACGGTGCAGCCAACGTGGAAGTGGAAAATTGGCTCAATTCCCTCAAAACAGATAAAACACTCACTCCTACCGAATTGGCAGAAGTAGAATTCCTTCGTTTGGTCACAATTCAGCGCATTGCACGCAGCATTCCGTTTGGCACCAATGAATTAAAATCTTGGACTGATAGCCACAAAAAAGAGGTCTATTACAGCGACTATGGGAACGCAGGCCATTTTTTACAACAAGACCTTTTGTGGAAACTGGAAGCGACCGTCCCTGCCACCGACCCACTCAAAGAACGTATCGCCTACGAAGCAAGCCAACTCGAAACGGGTGGCGAATGCGAGGGTTATTGGGTATGCGTATTAGACCGTGCCCTGTCTAAGTCAGGCGAATACTTAAAACGCCATCCCAAAGGAACAAATGCCAGCGAGTTAGTAAAATCGGTTCTCGAAGAATTTAGGTACTTAGACCCTGCGGAGGTAAAATCGTACGACGCCACTGGCCAAAAATTGGCTAAAAAATCAGCAAACGACTGGAAAACTATCCTCAACAAAACAGCCGAAAGCTCCGAAAAAAAACAGCTAATTGCAGTTCTTAACAAATTATAACCCTATTTTTTCGATAATGAGTAAGTCCCTTCTTATAGTTTTAGCATTCGTTGGTTTGATAAATACCTCGCTTGGACAATCCAAATCATCTACCCAAACGGTACAAAAATTTTATAAATGGTACACCACGAGGGGAGTCATGCTTGAATGGCGTCAGGTGCTTAAGCGACCCGAGTTTAGTCCTGCTTTAAAAAAAAGACTGACCGTATTTTACCAGAAAATGGAGAAAGATAACGAAGGAGGCTACGACCCTATCGTTCAGGCACAAGATTTTGATGACCAATTTAAAATCAAGCCAATATCCAATACGGCTACCAAAGCAACCTTTGAGTTATGGATGTTTGGCGAAAAAGCCGCAACAGTCACACTCAACAATATAGCAAATCAATGGCTGATTGATGATATAAAAGGGGTACTAGAAATCAAGACGGATAAAATCTGAGATTTTACCCGTTTTGATTTCTAGTACTAGCAACATCCCGAATTGGGCGTACAGCAAGACGACACTTGATCTAATTCTATAAGTTTTATTTTGGGTTTTTCGACCAATTTCTTCATTACCGTCGCTGAACTTGGACATAGATTACTAAACTGCTGCAATTGTGCAATTTCAACAGGGACAGATTCTCTTTCGACTTTTTCAAAACCTTGTTTAGCAAAATATCCTTCAGCCGTTGTTGTGATTAAATACAACTCTTTTACCCACTGTAAACGCATTTGTTTGGTTAAGTCATTGACCAAACGTTTCGCAATTTTATAGTTCCGAAACGACTCTTTAACTGCTACCGAACGTAAGAGTCCTACTTCACCAGTTACCTCCACTCCTGCTGTACCTACCAACTGACCATCAGCAAAAGCAAGTAAAAAATTGGAAAGTTCTGGATTCAAATCTGCCGTTGGCAAACCTACCGATTCTAGCAATTCCGCAACTGCATCTTTATCTGTTGGTTTAGCGCTACGGATTTCGATTTCGGCAGCAGCGGGCGATGGTTTATCGGCATAAACTGTAATGCTGTAAATTCCCAAATTTCCTTTACGGTACGACTCGATTTCTTCAACGGAAATATATTCAGCCAAAATCGAATCGGGAAGTACAATTTCTCGGTCTTTCTGAAGTGTTATGTTGACAAACCCAGTTTTTTCAATCAATCCCAAATAGTCTGATTTTTGAATTGCCCCCGACACACAACCTGCGTACATTTCGGCGGCGTGTTGCAAGCCCACAGGCAGTTCTCCTTCCAACACAATGTCAGAAATACTAAAATGCCCGCCAGGTTTCAAGGTGCGGTAGATTTCCTTGAACACATTGGCTTTGTTCGGCACTAAATTCAATACACAATTACTCACAATCACATCGGCGATGTTATCACTTACAGGCATCGCTTCGATATCTCCCTGACGAAACTCCACGTTATTGAACCCCAATTTTTCAGCGTTTACCCTTGCTTTAATAATCATGGCTTCGGTGAAGTCCACACCAATAATCTTACCCGTACTGCCCGTTGCAGCCCGCGCTACAAACGCATCGTTGCCCGCACCACTTCCCAAATCAATCACTGTATCTCCCTCATTGATTTGAGCAAATTGAGTTGGCAGTCCACATCCTAAACCGAGGTCGGCATCAGCTACGTAGCCGCTCATTTTTGTGTAATCTTCCGCCATAATTCCTAAAAACTCTCCGTCAGTTTCACAGCTTGGGCCGCAGCCACAGCAAGAGGCTGCATTGAAATCCTTCGATTGATTTGCTACCTCGGTGTATTTTTCACGCACGAGGTTTTTGAGCGATTCGTCAGTTGTCATTGTATTATTCATTGTTTTTCAATTGCAATATTACGATAAATATAGGCAAAAAATTTAGCAACAGCCATTTTTAAGATACGACGAAAACAACAACCCAAAATACTGCATTGCTTCGTTCCAAACTTCTTCGTCGATGCAGTAACAAACACGGGGCGGCGCAATATCTCCTTTGATGATTCCGATGCGTTTCAACTCCTTCAGATGTTGTGAAACGGTGGCCTGTGAAAGCGGTAATTCATCCACAAGGTCTCCACAAACACACGCTTTTTTCTCGGCCAAAAGTCGTAAAATGGCTACCCTTGCAGGATGGGCAAATGCCTTCGCCAAATCAGCAATCCGATTTTCTTCTACGGTAAAAACCTCCGATTTTGTTGTTCCCATTTGTCGTTCAAGCCTTGAATCATCGCAATATTACGATAAAAAATTTTAATTCCAAAAATTTGGCAAAAAAAACTTTCTTTTCTTACTTGTCGGAGCGTTCGACCCTATAAAAAAGTACCTGATGAAAAAATGAATTTTTGTTCTTGGAATCTGTCTTTTAACGACCGTTTCATTTGCCAAAAAGCACCTTAGTTACCGTTCGGGAGGAAGCTCTCCCAAAGGCTTTGACGGCTCAGGTATTGTTTCTCTAAGTTCGGGATGCTTCTCCCCCATTCTAGCGCCGCTCAAATCTCGCACGGTGTCGAAATTGCCCTTGGCGAAGCTCGCCCAAATAATTTGATTTTCTTCAAAGGGAGCAGTTCAAAGAGTGCTCACAGCGGCCATGTCGAAATGATTGTAACCTTTAGGGATGGCTACGTCAAAACTTTAGAGCACCACTACAGTTTCACTAATCTCTCTACCGCTTTTTCAAGCGTTTCTTGTTTTTTAGCAAAGCAAAAACGCACCACTCCGTTGTCAATCCCTTCTTGATAAAACGCTGAAACAGGAATACAAGCCACACCATGTTCTTTGGTAAGCCAAATGGAAAAGTCTTTGTCGGATAAGTCGGAAAGGTGGTTGAAATAATATAGTTGAAAATAACTACCGTAACTCGGTAGGGGCTTGAAGCGCGTTTGCTTCATCAATTCCGCAAAATAATCACGCTTCTTTTGGTAAAACGCCGAAATTGAACGGTAAGCCTCCTTATTTTTCAGGTACTCGGCTAAAGCTACTTGAGCTGGGGTATAACAGCTAAAACAGTTGAATTGGTGCACTTTACGAAATTCGGCAGTAAACGCAGGCGGGGCAATACAGTAGCCCATTTTCCAACCCGTACAGTGGTAGACTTTACCAAACGAAAAATTTACAAATGCCCGTTGGCGCAAATCTTCGTATCTCAAAATACTCTGATGGGGCTCTCCGTCGTAAATCAGGTGTTCATAGACTTCGTCTGACATAATGAGCAAATCAAATTCTTCTACTAACTGACGCAGTTGTTCGATGTCTGAACCACGTAAAATACTTCCCGTTGGATTGTGGGGCGTATTGAGCGCAATCATACGCGTGCGAGGCGTAATTTTAGCACGAACCGATTCCCAATTGATACGATAGGTAGGAAACGTCAGCGGAATCCGAACCGCGACACCACCGTTTATTTCAATGTTAGGGATATAACTATCGTAGGCGGGTTCAAACACAAGCACCTCGTCACCAGGTTGTAGCACGGTGGTAAAAGCCGTATAGATTCCGTACGTTCCGCCAGGAGTGATGGTGATTTCGGAATCGGGATTGATGTCTACACCGTACAAATCATGCACCTTGGCCGCGATACTTTCCCGCAAAGGCATCCAACCCGCCATAGGTGAATATTGATTATATCCATTTTGAAGGGCATCACATGTAAGCCGAACCAACTCCTCAGGCATCTCAAAATCAGGAAAACCCTGCGAAAGATTAATCGCTTTGTGTTCTGTGGCCAACGCCGACATTACCGTAAAAATAGTCGTACCCACGTTGGGAAGTTTTGAGGTTATTTTTTTACCACTCATGGAGCGTTTGGTTTTTTCGTGTAAAATTAGCTTATTGAATTCAAATAGCCCTTCAATTTTGAACTTTCTTAACTAAAATCAATCATTCAATTATTAAAAAATGGATTCACTATTTACTGCAGAAACCATCGTTAGCTTGTTAACCCTTACGTTTTTAGAAATCGTTTTGGGTATCGACAACATCATTTTTATCTCCATTGCCGCCAACAAACTAGCGCGCAAAGACCAACCCAAAGCTCGAAATATCGGCTTAGTTTTAGCCATGATTTTTCGGGTAACGCTGCTATTTGGTATTTCATTCATCATTTCTTTGTCCAAACCTTTTACGCATATCGACGCGGGCTGGTTTCATGCAGCCTTTTCAGGACAAAGCGTTATTTTAATAGTGGGGGGGCTTTTTTTACTGTATAAGAGTACGTCCGAAATTCACCATAAACTAGAAGGCGAAGAAGATGAAGTACAAAAACCCAAAGGAAGTGCTGCCAATAAACTTTCGAACGTGGTGATGCAAATTGCGCTTATTAACGTCGTTTTCTCCATTGATTCCATCCTTACGGCCATTGGTCTTACGCAAAACGTCACCGTCATGATTATTTCGGTCGTACTTTCAGTGATTATCATGATGGCATTCTCAGGCCCTGTAGGCGATTTTGTCAACCGTCACCCTTCCGTTCAAATGCTCGGTTTGGCTTTTTTAATTGCCATTGGATTTATGTTAATTGCCGAAGGTGCTCACCTAGCCAACGTTTCAATATTCAATTCTCACGTTGGTTCTGTGCCTAAGGGTTATTTGTATTTTGCCATTGCATTTTCACTTTTGGTAGAAGTGCTTAATATTCGCATGCGCAAAAATAGCAAACCAGTTCAACTTCGTGACTATAAAGCGCAAGCTGAGCGTGAGGGAATTATCGCAGACAACGAAAGCAAATAATACTAATCAAAAAAAGAGAAAGACGCCCGAACGGGCGTCTTTCTCTTTTTGACCTATGTTAACGCAATCAAGGCATCTACCGCTTGCTTGATATTGTCACGAACTTCGACAATGCTCGCCTCCATCATATAACAAGGCACTGTCACGATTTTGAGTTTTTTATCCACCACAAATTCCCGCACCGATACCATTTCTGCCACTTGGCCAATTGATTCTATTCCTGCTGAAATAGCAGCGATTTCGTAGGGTGACGCTTCCTCTGATGTACCAACAGTCAAATGCGCGTGATATTCAGTTCCTTCCAACGCTTTGGCAATGGTTGTGGGGCTCACACACAAGCCTGCAATCGGTTTTCCTTGTGCCACTAGCTCTACAATCAGTTTTTTAACCGATTCCAAAATCGGGTCATTAGGCCCTTCAAACGCCCATTTTGTAATGTTTTTGGCTGTCCCGAAGCCTCCTGGCATCACCAGGCCGTCCAAGTCAGACAAATAAATATCGGTAATATCGTTAATATTTCACCGTGAATTTCTGAACCATCAAACACTCCACTCCCGTGAAGAAATATGCCAATTTTTTTCATATTCTAGTTAGCAATTGAATAAAACTTCCTTTTTTTAAGTACAAAAATATACGTCGAATCAATAGCCTCTATCTCATGCAATAAGGTATTTTAAAGCCAGTTCAAAAACTTACCGTAACTTAGCCGCAACTTTTTTTAGTTTCTAACTACACCTTTACAAATGAAGTACCTCAAACTAACTTTAGCGCTTTTAAGCATCAGTACGCTTTGGGCGCAAACCAAACCAACCAAACCCGCGACGTTAGCACGTCCCAAACTAGTGGTAGGAATTGTCGTAGACCAAATGCGTTACGATTATTGGTTCCGTTATTACGATAAATACAGTGAGGGTGGCTTTAAACGCCTAATGCGTGAAGGCTTCAATTGCCGCAATCACCACTATCACTATGCCCTCACAGTGACAGCGGCGGGTCACGCATCGGTTTATACGGGTTCGACACCAGCTATCCACGGAATCGTGGGGAATGACTGGTTCGACAAACGCCTCGGTAAAGGTATGTATTGTGTGGCCGATTCAACCGTCCAGCCCGTCGGAACAACCAACGTTCCCGCAGGCAAAATGTCCCCAAAAAATATGTTGGTAAGCACTATTACCGACCAATTGCGCATCGGCACCAACTACCAAAACAAGACCATCGGTATTGCCATCAAAGACCGTGGCGCCATTTTACCCGCAGGGCACACTGCCAACGCTGCATATTGGTTTGATAGCAAAACGGGGAACTGGATTACGAGTACCTTTTATATGAACGACCTCCCCCAGTGGGTCAAAGATTACAATGCTAAAAAACGCCCATCGGAGTTGATGAAGCAAAACTGGACGACGCTGCTTCCGATTGAGCAATACACCGAAAGTACCGCCGATGACCAACCCTACGAAGCTAAACTTTCTGGCGCAAAAAAATCCGTTTTCCCGTATGACCTGGCAGGAATCGCAGGAGATGCCTTTGGCGTATTGGCAAGTACCCCACACGGCAACACCATTACCAAAGAAATGGCATTGGAAGCCCTGAAAAGTGAGCAGCTAGGTAAAGGAAAATCAACCGACTTTTTGGCCGTGAGTTTCTCTACTCCCGACTACGTTGGGCACGGTTTTGGTCCTAACTCAGTGGAAGAAGAAGACATTTATCTACGCCTCGACCGTGACTTAGCGGAACTTCTCAATGCTTTTGATGCACAAGTTGGAAAAGGTAATTATCTACTCTTCCTATCTGCCGACCACGGAGTAATGGACGTAGTTGACCTTTGGAAAACCAACCGTTTGCCTGCGGGACGCTTGAATATCGGGCAAGTAAATACAGCCGTAAAGGCCGTATTGAAAGAAAAATTTGGTGAAGGCGACTTTATTCGTGCTTCAGAAAACTACCAATTCTACCTCAATCACGACTTATTGAAACAAAAAAACTTGTCAGTCGATGAAATCGTTGAAGCCATTCGCCCAACGATGCTTGACTTTAATGGCATAGCTGAAGTACTCAATACACATGATTTGAGCAACGCCAACATCAACGATTACTTGCTTACGCTCTACAAAAACGGCACCCACGCCAAACGCAGTGGAGATATTCAGATTGTAACCGAGCCAGGTTGGATGTCGAGCACCATTGCTGCCACCCACGGAGCTCCTTACAATTACGATACACACATACCCCTTCTTTTCTTTGGATGGGGAATCAAATCAGGCGAAACATTTAGCCGTACGGCCGTTGCTGATACAGCTCCTACTGTTGCAGCTCTACTCAAATTATTAGAGCCTAGCGGAAATATTGGGCACATCATCGAAGACGTGATGAAGAAATAAAAAACGCCTGATTATCAATTATCTTTGAAATGTATGGGGGAAGTAGAGGAATTTAGTCGAAGGATATTACGTTAAAAATTTGACAGGAAAAGAAATTTTCTTATCTTTCGACTAAGACATTGACCCCATACGTTCAGGATATGCAACCAGAATTTGAGGAGAGACAACCCGATTGGCGGGATTCGGTTCAACGATTTGAGGTAATGCTCAAGAACCAAGAACACCAATTTTTTGATTTAGATACCTACGAACACATCGTAGAACATTACATTGGAGAGGGGAACTGGGAGCGCGCTTTACAAGCCTGTGAGTATGGACTCGAACATTTTCCGTATTCGTTAGAGCTTTTACTTGATAAAGCTCATTTACTTGCCCAAAAACAACGTTACGAAGAATCGCTCGAATTACTCGAACGTGCTTCTCTTTTTCACCCTCACGATTTGGATGTCCTTTTTATGCAAGGGGGTATCTACAACATGATGGGTGAGTACGAACAATCCGTTGAGGTTTACGAAGAAATGCTTCGCTACATCGAAGATGGCGATAAAGATGACGTATTATTCCAAATTGGACAAGCCTACCAAAACTCAGGCAAATACGAAGAAGCGATAAAATACTACAAATCGTCGCTTGAACTCAATCTTGACAATGAAAGTGCGTTGTATGAGCTAGCCTTTTGCCTCGAAATCATGGGGCAATTGGAAGGCAGCATTGACTACTACAACGAACTTATCGACCGTGACCCTTATTCGTACAATGCTTGGTATAACTTGGGTATTGTGTATAGCAAATTGGGTCGGTACGAAGAAGCCCTTCATGCCTACGATTACGCTACGGTTATAAAAGACGATTTTTCTTCCGCTTATTTCAACATGGCCAATGCCTACATGAATTTAGAGCGGTACGAAGAGGCAAATGCCAATTATTTACGAACCCTTCAGTACGAGTCGCCCACTGCTGACTTGCACTGCCATATTGGAGCGAGTTTCGAAAAATTGAAAGATTTTGGGAAAGCGCTAGAAAACTACCGTGCTGCCCTCCAACTTGATAAAGAGTGGGACGAAGCTTGGTACGGAGTGGCGGTTTGTTTGGCCGTTGAGGATAAATTGGTAGAAGCGCTCAACTGCATTCGGAAAGCTATCAAAATCAATGACTTTATTGCCGACTACTGGCTGCTTGTTGCCGATTTAGAATACAAAATTGGCAATGTGTTTACAAGTATTGAAGCCTTTGAAAAAGCCGCCGATTTAGATCCTGAATTTGAAGATATTTGGCTAAAATGGTCACTCATTATGTTTGACCAAGGAGACTTCAAACAAGCTTACGAAATCATTCAAGAAGGATTGGATACTATTCCCGACAGTCCAGCACTGTATTACCGAGGAGTCGCCTATTTATTACACGCTGGAGAATACAAAGAAGCCCTTGTTCATCTTGAAATTGCCCTTGCTCTCGATTACGATGCCCATGAGCAATTGTACGTTTTCTTCCCCGAACTCGAAAAGCAAAAAGCGTTATTCAAGCTTATTGAACAGCATCGCAAATAATTCTTTGTCACTCCGACGATAGAAGGAGTCTATACTCGATTGGGATGTAGGCTCTTCCTGTTGTCGGAGTGACAAACAAATTTACTTCAACTCCAATACCAACGTTGTCATTGCTGGAATTTTGAGGCTACCCAGTGAATTTATTTTCTCTTCTGTCAATACGTTAGTTGCCGATGTAGTTCCCTTCATTCGTTCCTCAAAACGTGCCGTTGTCAGATCGGTATCTTTCGCATTAGAGTTCATAATCACCATGATTGTTTTGGCACTGTCATGTCTGAAATAAACATATACTCCGTCTTGTGGTAGGTACTGCGTAAACTTCCCACTGTGGAGTGTAGACGTATTTTTACGGTAATTGGCCAATTTTTTCACCAAATCAAAGGCTTCATTTTCTTTGGCAGTGCGTCCTGCGGCGGTAAATTTGTTTTGTTTATCGCCTTTCCAGCCTCCCATAAAATCTTGACGAACTTCGGCATCGGTAGGGTTTTTGGTATTTTTCATCAACACCTCTGTGCCATAATACAAATGAGGAACCCCTCGCGTCGTCAATAGCCACGTTATACCCATTTTATATTTGGCAAAATCTTCCCCAATCACCGACAGAAAACGATCAGTGTCGTGGTTATCCAAAAACGTTACCATTTTAGAGGGGTTCTTATAGAAATAATCTTGCGCCAATGTACTATAAAGACGGTTCACGCCTCCATCCCAGCTCCATGGCTGAGTTAAGGCGTCGTTGATGGCCGAATAGCTAGGAAAATCACAGCTACCAGGTAGGTTACACTGGAAAGGATAATTGACGTTATTGCTCACAAAATAATTCATAAAAGCAGGGTTCGTTACAAACGTTTCCCCAAAAATGAGCATATCGGGGTATTCGTCTAACAACGCTTTGTTACAACGATTCATAAATTCCATGTCGTTGTATTTGTAAGTATCAATGCGCCATCCATCTACTCCAAACTCCTCCGTTGACCATAACGCATGTTGAATCATATAAGTAGCGAAGTGTGGATTTCGGGCATTTATATCGGGCAAAAAGGGCATAAACCAGCCATCAATCAGCAAACGACGGTCAGATTCTACACCATTAGGATCAAGCATTGATTGCTCTTTATGGCTACTCCCAGTGTAAGAAGGCCACCTATTGAACCAATCCTTGGTAGGTGGGTCCAAAAACATCCAATGATCTTCCGATACATGGTTATAAACAGCATCCTGAACCAGCTTCATTCCACGTTGATGAAGCGCCGCCGACAGTTTTTTATAGCCATCGTTTCCACCCAAACGGCGGTCAACTTTATAATGGTCGCTAAAATGATACCCGTGGTAAGCCGCTTGCATATTGCCATGAAGCTCCTTTTTCAAGCCTGTATTGTTCTCAATAACGGGGGTATTCCACAGAGTTGTTACCCCAAACTCCTCCAAGTAATCTAAATGGTTGATAATTCCCTGAAAATCTCCCCCGTGACGTAAATAAGGCACATTTTTATCCGCTTGCGTGTCCAGCATATCCGAAAACTTATCGTTCGATTCGTCTCCGTTGGCAAAGCGGTCGGGCATCACCAGATAAATAAAATCGGCGGTGGTGATATTGTTGGGTTTATGCTTTCTAATCGCCAATGGAAAAGGCTGGGTGTTTTTGAATTTGCCGTTACTAAACACCAATTTAACGACTCCAGGTTTAGTAGTTTTAGCAATGACCAAATCAACGAGAAGGTAGTTTGGATTTTCTAGCTTTTGCGTTTTTTTTATTTGAACCCCTGGGTAAGAAAGACTCACTTTGGCGGTGCTGATGTTTTTACCATGCACAAGAAGCTGCACGTTAGGGTTTTTCATTCCAATCCACCAATTGGTAGGATGCAAATGCTGAATATCGAGATTTTGGGCAAATGAATTTACAGCAAGCACGCCTACCCATAAGGCAAGGAAAAAGGTTTTTAATACGTTTATCATAGGTTTAATCATCAATGGTACTTGAGGCCGAAGATAAAGAAAACTTTTTAGATTATCTTTGGCCGTTTTAGGTACCACCCTTAGTCTCGATTACACAATGCCTTTTTTCAAAAAAAATTGGTTTTTACTGACATTACTTCCCGTTTTTTCGCTCAGTTAGGTACTTTATCGAACTCTTATTAATCTTCCCGTTAGCAACGATATTTATGTCATGAGCCTATTCAATCAGCTTAGTGACGTCACCCATTTTGGCGACCAATTCAACGCTTTTTTTATCAATACAACGAGCATCGAATAGTCATCACACGGGGCTTTGGGCATGGTTACAATTTCAAATTACGGGTCAAATTGACTTGAGATGGTGGCTAGTAGCTGGGAACTTAAGCCTACTTGGAATTACCTACTTGTTTTACACTAATCTAGCTAATTTTCCTCGTTGGTGGAACCTCCCTGTGGCCTTTTTTAAGCGATACGAATATGGCATTACCACTACTACCTCCCAACGGTATTCCATTTACTCGGTCATTTCAACGGCCTCTCTTTTTGTTTTTATCTTATCCGAAGCACAGACATTTTCGCATATCAAACGATTTCTATTCCCAACGATTTTCGCTTTCTCCGTTGCCATTCACCTGAAGTATGTTACGTTTTGTTTACGAAATCCAGAAGGTAGAAAAGCTGAGCTAACTACAAAAATGGAGAATTATCAACTTACCCACTTGGGATATGACTACTTTGAAATTGCCATTTTGGACAAATTAAGGCGAAACAGCAACTACAATTTGTCCATTTCAGCCCCTATTCATTCTAAAGCCTTTTACGACAATTTCAATCAACCTCCCGTCAAAAGTATTAAGTTGAGGGTAAACCAACTTTATCAAACCAGAGATAAGCTCCATTTTACGGGTACTATTCTCGGCACAACCGAGCACATTGCGGCAATTAATAGAATATTCTAATCGACTCTTATGCTCCAGCAGAGGGATGTTCCACTGGACTGGATAACAAACGTCTTGACACACCCCAAGAGCCAGCAAGGCTTGATTCCCAATACTGAATTAGAAAACGATTTGGCCAAAACTTCCCTGCCTACTGTTACATTTATTATTTCAAAAAAGCCACTAATTGCGCGTTCTTACACGCTCTATTTTTTACTAATGAATGAATCGACTCCTACCCTCCACCCCATCAAAACAAACGTGTCGTTTCGGCTGTAAATGAGGAGTAGGAATAGAAAATCTTACCTTTCGACACCACATTTTCACTAACTTTGCATCAAAAAAAGTAAAAAGCTATGCCAGGAACAGAATTATATGGCGCAGAAGAGCGCAAAGAAATTAACGACGTATTAGAAACAGGAATTTTCTTTCGTTATAACCACGAAGCTCAACGCAACAATATTTGGAAAGCCCGCGAAATGGAAGCGGAAGTGTGTAAAGTAGTAGGAGCAAAATATGCCCATGCTGTATCAAGTGGCTCAACGGCCATTCAAACCGCCCTTGTTGCCGCAGGAATTGGCACAGGCGACGAAGTAATTGTTCCTCCGTTTACTTACATTGCATCAGTAGAAGCGGTTTTGATGATTGGCGCATTGCCCATTTTTGCCGAAATCGACGAAACACTTTGCCTTTCTGCCGAAGGAATCCGCAAAGCCATCACTCCCAAAACCAAAGCCATTTGTTTGGTGCATATGTGTGGTCAAATGGCTGACATGGACGCAATCATGGAAGTAGTTAAAGAACATAATCTCATTTTGGTAGAGGACGCTGGGCAAGCAATGGGTGCCCATTACAAAGGAACTTTTACAGGGCTTTGGGGTAAAACGGGCGCATATTCATACGACTTTTTCAAAATTGCCACTGCAGGTGAAGGGGGCGTATTTGTCACCAACGACGAGCAGGCTTATAAATTTGCGGACAGCTACGCCGACCACGGCCACGACCACGTAGGAAGCAACCGTGGCATGGAACAGCACCCGATTATTGGGTTCAATTACCGCATTTCGGAGCTTCATGCAGCCGTAGGTTTAGCCCAAACACGCCGAGTGCCTTATCTTGTAGAAAAAAACAACGAGCATAAGAAGTGGTTGATGAGCCGCCTTGCCAATATACCAGGCGTTTCGTTCGCACGCATACCCGATACAGAAGGAGATTCTGCCACGTTCTTGAACTTGTTGCTGCCAGATACTGAAAGTGCGCAGGCCGTAGTGGCAGAACTAAACGCTGCGGGTGTGGGCGGATTTAACTACTGGTTTACCAATATGTACCACTTTATCAATCAATGGGATCACCTCAAAGAATTGCGTACAGCAAGTAAATTGGCCGTTCAAGTATTGGGCGCTCCTCAAGATTATGTTCACCTTGATTTGCCAAAATCGCAGGAAGTAATTGGACGTTTGATTTCGTTTGGAGTACGTGTTACATGGACGCAAACTGAGCTTGAAACCCTTGCTAATAACCTCGAAAAAGCGATTCGTAAAGCAATGGCGGCTTATACCTGCTAATGCTCTTTTTCAAAAGTTTTAGTAAGTCAATCGTAATCTGCACTATTAACGGATAACCATTAACAAATAACTGTGCTTTAGCACTTTAGATTCATGCATAAAAATTTCAAAGGAATCGAAAAAACCGTTTTTGGACGGGGAAGTTTCAGTCAATTGGGCGAAATTATCGCCCCATACCGTAGCAAAAACAACGGCTATATGGTATTTATTGTTGACAATTATTTCAAAGGCAAAGAATTAGAAGGCCGCTTGCCACTTCAACCTGAAGATACCGTCTATTTTATCGACGTTGACCCGCATGAACCCACTACCGAACAAATAGATACCCTTCGTGATGAAATCATGGCCACGAAAGGCTTACCTTCTGGCATCATTGGAATTGGCGGTGGTGCCATTATGGACATTGCAAAGTGTGTGTCGTTGATGGTCACCAACGAAGGTTCTTCTACGTTATACCAAGGAGTGAATCTCATCAAAAAACCAGGTATCTACCATGTGGGTGTTCCAACTATTTCGGGAACTGGCGCCGAGGTTTCAATGACCGCCGTGTTGACAGGTCCTGAGAAAAAACTGGGTTTAAAATGCGAATGGACCGTTTTTAACCAAGTAGTTCTTGACCCTGAATTAATTGCTACCGTTCCACGCGACTGGTGGTTTTATGTTGGGATGGATACGTACATCCACTGTATCGAGTCAGAAAATGGACAGTTTAATAACGCTTATTCGCACGCTTATGCCGAGCAGTCGATGAAACTTTGCCGCGATATTTATTTGGGAGAAAATGCTGGACAAACTGCCGAAAATGACGACAAATTAATGGTTGCATCATTGATGGGTGGCCTAAGCCTAACTTATTCTGAAGTAGGTATTTGTCACGCCATTAGCTACGGACTTTCAAAAATTTTTGGAATGCGCCACTGTTATTCTAACTGCATTGCTTTCAATCATTTAGAAGATTATTATCCAGAGGGTGTGGCTGAATTTAAACAAATGGTGGCTCAACATAACATTACGCTTCCACAAGGGTTATCAAAAGGCTGGACCGACGAGCAAATTACGGCAATGGCTCATGTTTCGTACAAGCTCGATCACATGTGGAATCATGCAGTAGGGTACGACTGGAAAGAAAAAGTAACAATTACCGACATCGAAGCCATTTTTAGAAGATTGTAATTTGAAAAAATCAGGTAAAATAAAAGCCCCACCCGTCAAGTTTCAGACCAAAAGCGCTGCAGCTATTGCCAAACGTACCGAGGAAATCAACGCAAACTCATTAAAAGGGTTAGTCATTCGTTCTACGGGTTCTTGGTACGATGTCCGCGATGAAGAAGCTCATATTTGGCGTTGCCGCTTACGGGGTAAATTTAAGTTTCAGGACTTAAAAGTAACCAATCCCGTGGCCGTTGGAGATCGTGTTTTTTGGGAAATTGAAGACGAATCATTACAAACAGGTATCATCAACGACATCGAGCCTCGTTCTAATTATATCGCACGGCAGTCTGTACAAAAGTCAGCTCATTCTCACTTACTTGCCGCCAATGTCGACCAAGCAATCATCGTAGCAACACTTACGTTTCCACGTACTTCATTAGGGTTTATTGACCGTTTGTTGGTAGTAGCTGAGTCGTTTAGGATTCCAAGTGTGGTGATTTTCAACAAACAAGATTTATTTGATGATGAGACCAAAGAATATCAAAAGTACTTGATTGATTTGTATCGAGGGCTAGGGTATATGTGCTTTACTACTTCGAGTGTTACGGGCGAGGGAGTAGATACCTTTCGAGAGCTATTACTTAGTAAAATTTCAGTCCTCTCGGGGCATTCAGGCGTTGGAAAATCAACGCTGGTTAATGCGATTGCGCCGCATCTAAACTTACGAACCAATGAAGTATCGACCTTTGCCAACAAAGGCGTTCATACCACGACTTTTGCCGAAATGTTTGAGCTGGCTCCCTCTACCTTTATTATCGATTCGCCTGGTATCAAAGAATTAGGTTTATCCAAGATTGAAGAAGAAGAAATCAGCCATTATTTTCCCGAAATGCGCGATTTACTTAACGAATGTCGCTTCAATAACTGTCTCCATATCGACGAACCCAAATGTGCAGTTAAAGAAGCCGTTGAGGCGGGTACCATTGCCATGAGCCGCTACCAGAGTTATTTGAGTATGGTTGGCGGGCAAGACAACAGAAGATAATTGATTGTATCAATAAAAAAAAGAGAGGCTAAAGCCTCTCTTTTTTTTATTATGGTTGTTAGAAAATTAATAACCAGGGTTTTGTGGGAAAGTTGAAGTTCCTTCCGCCGTCTTGGCACTTCTGTCAATTTGTGTTTGCGGTATTGGACGTAGATAGTGTTTTTCAGCCACAGCCTGAGCTTGTGGGTTATACTTTTTAACTCTATCCACCAAAAGCCCCCAACGTTTCAAATCTAACCAGCGTGTTTGCTCCCCTGCCAGTTCACGAGCACGCTCATCAACAATAAAGTCAAAAGTCAGTTGTGCTTCAGTGATTTTCATCGCGTCTTTTTTACCTGGCCAACCCGCTCTTTGTCTTACCACGTTTACATCAGCAACCGCGTCCGCTTTTTTACCTAACTGAAACAATGCCTCAGCACGCATGAGGTAAATATCGGCTAATCTCCATACAAAATAATCTCTTGAACCTCTTGGCTCAGTTCTGTCTGAACGCTTGGTATCAAAAAACTTTTGTAA
>JALQYJ010000010.1 GCA_023254175.1 Runella sp.
ACGTTTTCGGCAATTTGCACTAAAACCACGGGCGCTAAAATAGACCCAAATAGTGCCGACCCCATTCCCTGTAAAATTCCTGCATTCACGCCGAGGCGGTGTGGCGAAGACTCCCGCTCAACAAAATTTTGGGCCAATGGAATGACGGGGCCTTCAGCCAAACCCATGAGTAGTCGAGCCAAAAGCAAAGTGACGAAAGAAGTGGCTAAGCCTGAACCAAACGAACAAATCGAAAATACAAAAACGGCAATGACAAAAACGATTTTCTTTTTGTTGTTCGTTTCGGCCCAAGCTGTAGAGAAAAAACTCGAAAAAGCCCATGCCAACGATAAAGCACCAGCCAAGAGACCTATTTGGGTATTATTTAGGTTTAAATCTTTTGCCACATAGGGCATTAAAAAATTAAGCGCGAGGCGGTCGAAAAACAAACAACCAAAAGTAAGTGCCATCAGTAGCACAATGCCATTTTCGTAATTAAATAGTCCTTTTTTTTGCGGGTCAGAAGTGCTTTTTACTGTTGACATGTTCATCGAGAATAGGTTTTAGGGTGATTAAAGATATAAAAACCTCATAGGAACAAAGGTCTATGAGGAGGTTCAGCCAAGTTTAACTCTGTGCTTATTTTAGTTTTTCCATTCAGTGCTTGCGCACAGTTAATCATTGCGGTGCGCCGATGCGAGGTGGAGTTAAAATAGAACTAACTTAATACTCGCTTAAGTTTGCTTAAGTAAAAGTACAAATTTACCAGACAAAGTCGCAGAGGCACAAAGGGTTGATTATCTATAACTTAGTATCTTAGCGTGAAGTAGTAGACAATCAACTTTTTATAGATTTTTCATCTCTACGACTTTGCGTAAACAAAATGGCATACTTACTTTTTAAATCCAGTTTTTTCAGCCAATGACTCATTCCATTCGGCTACTTCATTTTCTGATGCCCATTTTTTATGAGCATTTGCCAGTTTTTCTGCAATTTCAGGAAAAGACTTTGCCAAATTATTACTTTCTGTTCTATCAACAGATAAATCATAAAGTTCCCATTTGTTTTCGGGATAATTTGATAATGCCTTCCATTTACCCTCCCAAACGGCTTTATAGCCAGCCCATTCGTGAAAAATCATTCTTGGCTCAGTCCAATTGTTAGTCTTTATTGCATTTATAAAACTTTTGCCTTGCAATGGATTGGGTGAAATTCCATTGTAATTTTTAGGATAATTGATGCCTGACAGTTCAACGAATGAAGGTAATATATCAATAATATGAACTACCCCTTGTTGAATTTGATTGGCTGGGAAAATTTTAGGATAATAGGCTATAAACGGTGAACTCAAACCGCCTTCATAAGGCGTTGATTTGTAGCTACGAAAGGGCATATTAGATAACTGGGCCCAGTTTTTAGTATAAGATTCATTTGAACCTGCCGTGCCAACAGAACCCGAACTTCGGTTGATGGCAATAGGCATTTTTGATAAATCCCAATCTTCTGCTCCGTTATCCGATAAGAAGATTATCATGGTATTATCCAGTTGTTTGGTTTCTTCCAAATACTTCAACAACTTTCCGATGTTTTGGTCGAGGTTGTCAACCATTGCGGCATAGACTTCCATTTTTTTGACCCACATCTGTTTTTCATCGAAAGTAAGTTTATCCCAAACTGGCAATGATTTATCTTTAACTGGCTTACTATCAGCACTTATCAAGCCCAATTTTATTAAGTTCTGATGTCGAATAGTACGGAGCGAATCCCAACCGAGGTCATATTTCCCTCTGTATTTGGCAATGTCTTCTGGTTTAGCGTGCATAGGCCAGTGCGGAGCGTTATAGGCCATATACAAAAAGAAAGGATTTTCTTTCTTGCCTTCTTTCAAATATTGAATGGCTTTATCAGTGAGGGCATCTGTTAGATAATGGTTTTTATCAGTAATGGTAAACTCCTTATCGCCTTCATATAATTTTGAAGAAAAAGGGCCGCCTTTGATAATTGGTTTGGTATCCCAAAAACTAAGGCCACCATCTATAAACCCAAAAAATTTATCGAATCCACGTTTCAGCGGCCATTTGTCGGGTTCGTTGCCTACGTGCCATTTCCCTGCCAAATAAGTAGAGTAGCCACCTGTTTTTAATACTTCGGCAATTGTCAGTGATTGTTTGTTGAGGTAGCCTTGATAAGCTGGCAGCCCCAAATCACGGTTAAAAAAACCAACCCCAGCCTTATGAGGGTTCTGTCCTGTGAGTAATGAAGCACGAGATGGGGCACAAATACCGCCATTGTAGCATTGGCGTAGGCGTGTGCCACCTTTTGCGAGTTTATCTAAATTAGGTGTGCTGATTTCTGACCCATAACTACCAATATCAGAAAAACCCATATCATCGGCCATAATTAGCACAATATTGGGTCGAGCTACGTTTTGATTTTGGGCGTTTGAAACGAAGCAATAACAGCCAAAAATTAAGACTATGAGTAGTTTTTTTTTCATTATTTGTAAAAATTTTGCCACGAATACACGAATAATTCGTGTATTCGTGGCTATTAAAGGCTTGATTAAAACTTATAACTTGCTGTCAAGAAATACGCTCTTGGCATAATTGATTGCGTTGAATAAACCGCATTAGGGTTGGCTTCAAATGCTGCTTTGGTAAAGCCTTGTGTATCGAGTGAAGCAGGGAAACCACCAGGTGCTGCCCAGTTCATTACGCCATAAGTATCTAACAAGTTATTGATAGAGGCACTCAAGGCAATTTTCTTGGTGATGTTATAGCCCATGTTCAAATCAATCGAACCGAATGCAGGGAGTTGGAAAGCATTGGCTACGTTTGCCCATCGCTTACCCATGTATTGATAATTCAATGAAACATAATACTTATCTGTCGAATAAGTTGGTGTAATATTGAGCATCAATGGTGCTACATTGTCAAGTTTATTACCATCGTAAGTTACCTTTACATCATCGGCTGGTCCGTTTGCGTTTGCTAAATAAACACTGTACTTATCGGCGGTTGCTCCCTGAATGGTTGCTACGGCTCTTACTGAAAAGTTGTTTGTGAAATTATGATTTGCTTCAATTTCAACACCTTTTGTGGTAAATTCTTGATAAATACGTGGAGGGCCATAGAAAGTCAAATCGGGATTTTGGAATACTTGGAAGTTGGCTACGTTACCGATTTTATTCAGGAATGGCGTTATGAATAATAAAGTTTTTCCTGTTTTTAATTTGAATGCAGCCTCAAACATATTGATATCCTGAGCGTTTACTGGAGAGGTTTTCAGGGCAATTTGGTTGGCTACATCTAAGAAAAAGTTCATGTCTGGCGATTTTCTTCCTTTTGAATAACGAGCGTAAATTGCCATTTTATCGTTAATCTTATAATTCAAACCTGCTGAATAAGAGGTAGTTTTAAGGTCTTCACCAAACAAAAATGAATCGTTTAAGCCCCAACTTCTCACATCATAAAGCGTGAGCGGATTGCCATCAGCACCGCCAGTTGCCGTAAGGTCAGCGTTTCTTTTAGCTGTTCGAGTATCTACGTCAATAATAAATCTTTCGTAGCGAAGCCCCCAATCAAGGGTAAATTTAGAATTGATGTCCCAGTTATGCCCGAAGAACAAAGCCGTAGTTTTTACATCAGCGTTATTATTGGTTACACCAGCTCCACTCACATTCATAATTCCCTGAGGATTAGAAAGTTCGAAGGCTTTTCCTGTAAGGTCAGTATATTTTACACCGATTGGTTGTGGATTAGGTTCTACAGTTGAGAAAAGTTGCCCAGCGGGTCCTGACCCTTCTTGGAATAAATCAAGCCTCGAAACAAACGCCCCCCCCGTAAAAGTCATGTTTTTGAGTTTCTTAGAAACCGTAAATTGGTCAATTAACTCACTCATTTCGATATTGTTGTAGGCAAGAGGCGTATATAAAACTGCGTTTTGCATCACATCACCACCTGGCAAAGTCAGGTTATTCGGAATGAATCTCAGAGGTTGCCCTGCACCAGCAGGCGGAAGCTGCTGAACTTTTCCGTAGCTTTGTCCTGTGGCTACATTATAAAATTCGTAAGTGCCAAATCTTGGTACATTGCCCCCTACTCCATAAAAAGTAGGTTGGTCAACTCTAAATGGAAACACCACCGCTACCAAATTATTAAGATTTTCCTTTTTAGCGATTTTACCATTATTATTAATTGTCCATCCTTTGCCTAATTGTTGCTCCCAGTTAAGCCCAATCGAATTATCAACAAAATGTGCTAAATCTTCAGAATTATACGACAGGTTTTCAGAACGATTCCATGATGAGCCTGGTACTGTCATTTTTACAGCACTCACCATAGTAGAACTTGAATTAGTGAACGCCCCAGCAGGTTTTGGATTATCGAAGCCAACAGTTGGTGTAAACTCAAACGGTGCAGTATAATCGTTCAGGATTTTAGCATACAATTTTAAAGAACCTGATTTGTAGTTTTTTACGATGTTGGCTTTGATTTGTCCACCATGACTGAGCGTGTAGCCAGGGTTCTTTGCCCCATCGGCGTTGCGATAGCTTCCTCCAATATTAAAGGTGAGCGTTTTATCTTTTGAAAGCGGCCCACCCACGTTAAATTCACCTCTGTAATAGGGGTTTTGACCGTTTCCTTCCAAGCCCACTCTCACTCGTGCCTCGCCCGCAAAGGTCTGCCCACCTGTACGAGATACGTAATTAAAAATACCACCTGGGGCATTGGCCCCCAAAATAGAAGCAGTACCTCCTCTCACAGCTTCGATACGATTGATATTGACATCCGCACGAAGGAAACCATCGGGCTTGTAGTTAGGGTTTGTCAAAGAATTTCCTTGTGCCGCCATGATTGGCAAACCATCTTCTTGCATCGAAACATAGAAAAAGCCGCCCCCCACAGTCAAACCACGAGTTTGTAAAGAACCGCTGACTTCACCTTTGGCAGAGTTTACATATACCCCTGGAATATTTCTCAACATATCAATCCCACTATTTGGGACGATACGTTCTAATTGCTTGGCATTGAGGGTTGAAATAGCAACGGAAGATTCCAAACGAGTGCGTTTGTCAAACACCCCCGTCACAACTACTTCTTCCAGATTTGCGGCATCTTCTTCCAAACTTACCGAAAGACTTGTTTGGCCCGACACCTGTACTTCTTTTGTTTTGTACCCCACAAACGAAAATACAAGTGTTTGGTTGGCAGTAACGTCTAGTATATACGTACCTTTTGAATCGGTAGAAGTTCCTTTGGTCGTGCCCTTTACCACAACCGATACCCCCGCCAAGGCGTCCCCTTTGGCATCAGTAACTTTCCCAGAAATTTTTTCATTTTGCGCCCAAAGGCAAATGTAAGGCAATAGGATTGCCAGAAAGAGTATAATAACTCTTTTGAAAAGTACAGGTTGTTGCATTGTCTTGAATGGGTTTAAGTGAGGTTTTTAGTTTTTATATTATTTAGATAATATTTATAACAAAACTAACTCAAAGACCAACCAAAACGTGAATCAAAAAAAGCCCAATACTATTCAAAATCAATCCAGCTGCAAGTATTGTTTAGGGGTTATCCCTGTTTGTGATTTAAAAAAACGTGAGAAGTTGCTAGGGGTCTGATTGCATAGTTTTACAGCTATCTCTGCAATCTGAAGATGAGAGTATTTCAGCAGCGATTTTGCCTCTAAAATAAGCATATCATTCAGAAGGTCTTGGGCTGTTTTTTTTGTACAGGCTTTGACGCATTTATTCAGGTGATTTGGCGTAACATTTAACAAATCAGCATATTCAGCTACGGTTTGTTTACTATAAATTTCCTGCATCAATGCGTTTTTAAACTGCTGAGTCAATTGGAGAGCAGAGTTGTGCGGCTGATTTATACTCTCATTTTTACCAAAACGCCTTACTTCCATCAGCAAAGTAAGCAGATACGAGGCTATCAATTCAATATCTTGTTTATCTTCGCGAACATACAATGTTTCTAGCCGTTCCAAACTATTCAAAATAGGAACTTTGGCGTTTATGGGAATTTTAACGATTGGGTTATTCAAAAACTGAAGAAAATGAAAGGAATCTAACGAAGTTTGAAAAGAGGAAGTCCGAAATAGTTGAGCATCAAAATGGCAGAAAAACCCCTCTACATCCTCACTCATAAACTCATGCGTGGTGATTTGATAGGGCGATAAGAAAAAAAACTCCCCCTCACCAAACGTGTAGTGATTGAGACCCTTACTGCGTTTTGAAAAACCCCTTTTTAAAAACACAAAGTCATACACCGTTTTACGGTGAGGTGGGAGCGGAAATTTAAGCCTACTACGGTAATCTTCGAGCCTATTGATATGAAAGCGCTCATGATGCACTCCCGAAAACATTGGCAACCACTCAATGCTCTCAAAGTGAAAGGCGACCGAGTTGGATGGCTCTAAAGTCGGGACAAGGGATGCTTTCATACCCATATTTCTGGAGCTAGGAAACTACCTTATTTCTCAAAATACCAATCCCCTCTACCTCCAACTCAACGACATCGCCAGGTTCGAGGGGGCGATGAACCGTAAAATTGTTTTCAATCAAACTTCCCCAACCGAGCGTTCCTGAGCCAAGAATATCGCCTGGCATGAGATTTACATTATTTTCGGAAGCGCGCTCAATCATTTGCTCGAAATTATAGTACGAAGTTTTGTAATTTCCTTCGCATACCGTTACGCCGTTAATACGAG
>JALQYJ010000052.1 GCA_023254175.1 Runella sp.
CCAATTGTGATAAAGTAATTACACTTCTCAAAAATCAATCGGAGCAAATTGGGGCAAGCCTTGTCGTTGTAACCCACGACCAGCGCCTTAAAGATGTAGTAGCCAATCAGGTGAAGTTATAGTATAGTGTGCTTAATGTGAAAGTGGTTCATAACATCGTGCCAGCGGTTATGAGTAACCGCGTTCAGTTTTCCCTAGAATTTTGGACAAGACAATTGCTTATCTTTTTTCACCTTACGCTTACGGGGCGAAGGCTCATAGTCGAAGGTGTAAGCCAGAGAAATCTCGTGCGAACCGCCACTAGGCAGCCCCAATGAAGACACCGTGATGTCGTAGCTATACCCAAACGAAAAACGGTCGTGGCGATAGCCTACCAAGGCAATGAGCGATTCACGATTGGAAATATTAGCGACGTACTTTTTGATGGGTAATCCACGGTACCAAAGCCCAAGTACAATGGGTGAGTACGTAATATACACTCCCAAATCAAGTTGGTCGTATTTTCCTTGAAATTTATAATTGATAGCGGGCGAAATACTCATTTCGCGGACTAGTTCATCGCCTAAGCCCGTGTAACCCCCAAACGGTATGCGCAAACCCGCGTGTAAACTCCCTTTGATGGGAAGTCGCGTACCGTCAGCCACTTGAAAAAAGCCTTGTTCGGGGCGGTTGATGTGGTGAGCTGCCACACCTACCCAATATTTGTTAGAGTAGAGTAAAAGTCCCGTTGAAAAACTTAAATAATGAATGGAGGGGGAGCCGTTAAGGGCAATCGGATCCGCAGTGGCATTGCCTGTAAAACCACGATTGGTATATTGATCGCCAAAAGTTAAGTCGAATAAATTAACGCGGCGATTTCCATATGTACCTTGTAATCCCATGCGCAAAGCCGTTGTTTCATTGAACCGCAACTGATACGAATATTGTCCAGAGACTTCAGAGCTGCGAAGGCTTCCTACACCTTGTGAATCATTGACAAACATCAACCCAACTCCGCTGTTGACATTGGAAAAATAATGATCAATAGCAAAAGAGGTAGTGACGTAGTTGGCCGATAACCCGGGCCACTGATTGCGGTAATTCATCATGATGCGAGGCGCCAAATCTCCACCTGCAAAAGCAGGGTTAAGGTACAAGGGGTTCGCATAAAATTGCGAAAACTGCGGGTCTTGGGTATAACCTACTTGCAAACAGAGTCCCAATAAGAAGGTGAAAGCTAATCGTTTCATCATAGTACCAAATGCTACCGCAAACATTTTGCCAAAGTAATCACTAAATCTTCGAGAATGTAACGGTTTTTTTCTAGTAAATGTTATTCAAGGCTTCAAATCAACACATTTTTATTTGATTTTAAAGTAAAACCGTTCAAATGTCAGGAATATATATTTATATGTTTTATTGCCTGCGTTCCTTGTGAGTAACTGACCCCCAAAAGTCGACTTTAAAAGAAAGCATCAACTTTACTTTTGTCACGTATGAAACGTCTCCTTCCCGTTGCACTTATTGCCCTTGTGGCAGCACAGTTTCCTTGGGGAAATAACACCCAAATTCCTTCGGAAGAATGGCCAGAATACCTCGGAGGCCCAGAGCGGAACCATTATTCTACCCTTACGCAGATTACGCCCGAAAATGTGCAAAATTTAAAAATTTCTTGGACGTATGTTACCCCTGATTCGGGGCAAATGCAGGTAAATCCAGTCGTTGTCAACGGCGTTTTGTACGGCGTAACGGCCTCGGTGCAGGCGTTTGCTTTGGATGCTGCCACGGGAAAAGAACTGTGGCGATTTGGTGACCCGCTCAAAAATTGGGCGAGCACCAGCCGAGGAGTAGCGTATTGGCGGGAAGGAAACGACGAGCGAATTTTGCATACGATGGGTCATTTTTTATATGCGATTGACGCCAAAACGGGTAAAAGCATCGCGTCTTTTGGTGAAAATGGTCGGGTAGATTTACACACGGGGCTTCCCGAAATCGCCAAAGATAAATTTATGGTGTCGAATACACCTGGGACAATTTTTGAAGACCTGATTGTGATGCCCGTTCGGCTTTCGGAAGGAGCGGATGCGGCTCCAGGCGACATTCGGGCGTTTAATGTTAAAACGGGAAAACTGGCGTGGACTTTTCACACGATTCCTTACCCTGGGGAGTTTGGTTACGAAACCTTTCCCAAAAATGCCTATAAAAATACCGACGTAGGAGCCGCCAACAACTGGTCGGGGATGTCGGTAGATCGAAAGCGAGGCATATTGTATGTGCCAACGGGCTCAGCCGCCTATGATTTTTATGCAGGAAATCGCAAAGGACAAAATTTATTTTCCAATTGTTTGTTGGCGTTGGATGCACGTACAGGCAAGCGCTTGTGGCATTTCCAAACGATGCACCACGACGTGTGGGACCGCGATTTGCCCGCTCCGCCCAACTTAGTAACGGTCAAACAAAATGGTAAAAGAATTGATGCTGTGGCACAAGTGACGAAGCAAGGCTATGTGTTTGTTTTTGACCGTGTAACGGGTAAACCCCTCTTCCCAATCAAAGAAGTACCTGCGCACAAATCGACCTTGGTGGGCGAACAAACGTGGCCAACTCAACCTGTCCCGACCAAGCCTGAACCATTTGCGCGTCAGTCGCCGACAGTAACCGAAAAACAAATTAGTCCCTATGCCGAAAACCGCGAAGAGTTAATAGCGAAAGTCAAAACGTATAAAAATGCCCTCTTTGCTGCACCTTCCAAAGAAGGAACGGTGATTTTTCCTGGTTTTGACGGCGGAGCTGAATGGGGCGGAGCCGCCGTAGACCCCGAGGGGGTCATGTACGTCAACAGCAATGAAATGGCGTGGATTTTGACGATGAAAGACACTCCCAAACAAGACGCGTTGGCGCATTTGCCACTGGGTGAACGCACTTATGCGACGCTTTGCGCTTCTTGTCACGGGCCAGAACGGAAGGGAAATGTCAAAAGTGGCTACCCGTCGTTGGTAGATATTTCGACCAAAAGAGAAAAAGCGTTTGTATCCAATATCATTACGTCGGGCAAAGGAATGATGCCAGGTTTTACGACCCTCAGCGTGGCCGACAAGCAGGCTTTGGTGGCTTTTTTGTTTGGCGAAGAGAAAAAAGAGGCCAGCGGGGGCGGGGGTAATTCCAAAATGCCTTATTTACCTTATACAAGTACAGGATACAATAAATTTCTGGACAGCAAAGGCCTGCCTGCCATTGCCCCGCCGTGGGGAACGCTTAATGCCATTGACCTCAATACGGGTGAATACCGTTGGAAAATTCCTTTTGGATACGAGCCCTTATTGCTTGAAAAAGGAATTAAAAATACGGGGGTAGAAAACTACGGTGGCCCTGTCATTACGGCCAGTGGGCTGCTGTTTATTGCCGCAACCAAAGACGGGATGTTGAGGGCATTTGACAAAAAAACGGGCAAGCTACTGTGGGAAACCAAACTTCCTGCGGCAGCGTTTGCTACTCCGGCAACTTATCAGGTCAATGGGAAACAATACGTCGTATTGGCTTGCGGAGGGACAAAACTCGGAACCAAGAAAGGTAATCAATACGTTGCTTTTACGTTACCATAATGTAGAGAATGTTTTGGTCACCAACAGCCAGCTATGTTAAATTTAGTACAGACCCAAAAGCAATCGCTTAAAATATCTCCAGCGCAGATACAGTTGCTCAATTTTTTGCAACTCAATACCCTTGAGTTGGAGCAACATATCAAAAATGAACTGGAGGATAACCCCTTTTTGGATGAGGGGAACGAGGAATCGTCGGACGATGACTGGGACAACCCCGTCGATGGAGGGGGAAGTAACCGTGAAGATGACCGTACCCAAGATTATATGGATTGGGATGAGTTTAGAGATGACGATGTCCCCGATTATAAAACAAGAATCAATAACTATTCTGACGACGACGCTGTTTTTACGCCTACTTTGGTAGAAAACGTTTCGTGGCGCCAAGAGCTCAAAGAACAATTCCACCTTTTGGCTCTGACGGAGCGTCAGCAAATTTTATCGGATTTTTTGGTGGATTCCCTCACTGATGAAGGGTATCTGACGTACACCGCCGAGGCCCTCGCCGATGATGTTTCTTTTACAAGCGGAATGTACGTGGAAATCACTGAAATGACGGAGTTGATTGAGCTTCTACGTCATATGGAGCCTGCGGGTTTGGGAGCCAAAAACCTTCAGGATTGTTTGTTATTGCAATTAGAACGTCGGCAAGAACCCGAAGCCGTATTGGCAAAAGAATTGGTCAAAAAACATTTTGAGGATTTGGCCGGGCGTAGTTACGAAAAGCTCATGAAAGGACTCGGAATCAATTCCAATCAACTGAAAGATGTATTGGCATTTGTAGGCACGCTCAATCCCCAACCTGTTAGTACCAACAACCAAGCTGAGGTGTTGGGAGTAAAAGATAACGTTATCCCCGATTACATCGTAACGGTTGACGGTGACCTGATTGAAGTGGAACTGAACAATCGACGCATTCCACCGTTGAAAATCAATAAAGCATATACTCACGATTTGGGAAGTTCACGAGCGGCCAATACGTATGTTAATTCCAAAATTAACGCTGCTAATTGGCTCATTGATGCGATTCAGCAGCGCCAAAATACGATGCTCAAGTCGATGCGTACGATTGTGAAATTGCAGGAAAATTATTTCCGAACGGGCGATGTGCGAATGCTCAAACCGATGGTACTTCGCGACGTGGCCGAACGCATTCAGATGGATGTATCGACGATTTCGAGGGTGACCAGCGGGAAATACGCCCAAACGCCTTTTGGGGTCATCCACCTCAAAGATTTGTTTACCGAAGGCGTTAAAACAGATTCGGGTGAGGAAGTGTCGAATCGTCAGATTCAGTTGGCTTTGGCGGAGTTGGTGGCACAAGAAGACAAACAAAGCCCACTAAACGATTTCCAATTGGCCGAATTATTGGCCGAAAAAGGGTATCCCGTGGCCCGTCGAACCGTAGCAAAATACCGCGAACAACTTGACATCCCGATGGCCACATTGCGCCGAACTTTGTAGCAAAAAGGTAAAAAAACGTATTTTTAGCCTTATATGGCAATTGTATAGTAACCCAACTAATAACCCCCAAACGCATGTTTGTTCATCACGTATTCTTTTTCTTAAACAATCCTGATAGTGTCGCAGATCGTGAAGCACTTGTTGCAGGTCTACAAACCCTAACGTCGATTGAAGGCGTAAAATTGGCCCACATCGGTAAAGTCGCCGATACACACCGTGGGGTGATCGACCGTTCATATTCGGTTTCGTGGTTGATGCTTTTTGATACTAAAGCGGCACAAGATATTTATCAAGACCACCCTGTTCACCACAAGTTTGTGGAAAACTGCGCGCATTTGTGGGAAAAGGTGATTGTCTATGATTCGGATGATGTCTGAGAAAGCGCCTGTTCATATTCGGTAAGCGCACCTTTCGGTTTATTTTGTGTCGCCTGAGCAAATTCACCACGTGACCCTGAGCAGCCCTTCTTCAAAAATGGGAGGCCGTGGGAGCGTGGTTAAAACTGTTTTTAGTGCAATGCAAACGCTTCAAAGCCGCTCATTATTTACCCAGTAACCCCCTTGATAAACGTAAATCCGAAATTGTGAAGCAGTTTAAACACGATGTTGAACAGTTTTTTAGACAGTTTCATATGAACACACAGCAATTACTTAAAGGGCTTCACCATGTCACGGCGACTGTCAACGACGCGCAAGAAGACTACGATTTTTATACCAAAATCCTTGGACTTCGTTTGGTTAAAAAGACCGTTAATTTTGATAATAATTCGGTATATCACTTTTACTATGCCGACCAAGTAGGTACGCCTGGTACCGTTTTTACCACTTTTCCGTACAAAGGCCAAGGCGTGCGGGCGGGTGAAGAAGGAACAGGCTTGATTATCGCTACGGTCTTTTCGGTGCCAAGCACGGCATTGGCATTTTGGTCAGAGCGTTTGACCGAAAATGGATTTGATGTTATCGCTTCACAGCGGTTTGGGCAAGAAGTTCGCTGGTTTCGCGATCCGTCGGGCTTACAATTGGAGCTAATCGCCGATGATTTAGACACCCGCACCCCTTACGTCACCGATGAAGTGTCGGCTGAGGTGGGGATTCGAGGGATTCACCACGTGACATTGTGGGTGGCGGCGAGCGATTGGGACGTACTTCGCACGTTTTTGACTTCTGAAATGAACATGGCCGAAATTGGGCAGGAAGGTGAACGTATTCGCTTGAAAGTCAACGAAGGAGGAGCGGGTAGTTACCTTGAGATTGTTCGAGCAGTAGAAGATGCACCACGCGGCAAAAACGGCTTGGGCACAGTTCACCACGTGGCTTGGAAAGTCGAAACTTTTGAAGCGTTATTGGCATTGCGTCATCGATTGGTGGAGGAATTGGGAATGCAAGTGACGGAAGTACGCGACCGCAAATATTTCCGTTCGATTTACTTTCGGGTGCCTTCGCATCAGCTGTTTGAGGTGGCTACCATTCCGCCAGGATTTGCGGTGGATGAGCCGGAAGAAGAGCTAGGTACTCACCTCATGCTTCCCGACGACAAAGAGGCAAATCGCGCGGCGATTGAGGCCGTTTTGCCCGTTATTCAAGGAACGTAGCACGGTCTTGGGCGGGGTGCATATTTATTTTAAATAATTACAAACGTTTGCATTGAAAAATAACTCAGTGCCATTATTTTGTAGAAAAATTATATTTTATACTTGCAATGAAAGAACCGCTTGGTTCATCGTGTCGCATCAAATATTCTTAACAACATAAAAATGGAAAATGGAAATCCAACACCCATGTTAAGTAGAGGGTATCCTGCCTTCATGGAGTCATCAAATATTCTTAACAACATAAAAATGGAAAATGTAAATCCAACACCGCTTCAAAGCCTGGAAGATTGGGAAGACGACGTACTCGAACGCTACCCAGAGCCTGGCAAAAAAGCCAAGGATGATTATCGAAACTATGTGGATTCGGATCGTGTCAACACTGTTAGAGAATTCTATCGCCTAAATCATACCTACCAAACCTACGATTTTGTGGTTGAAAAAGAGCGTGAGTTTTTGGCGTTTAACAAACGTGAAATGTCCATTTGGGATGCGGTTGCGTTTTTGAATACCTTGGTGGATGACTCAGACCCAGACACTGATTTGGATCAGCTTCAACATTTGCTCCAGACGTCAGAAGCCATTCGCCAAGATGGTCACCCTGATTGGTTTGTTTTGACGGGCTTTTTGCACGATTTGGGTAAAGTCCTTTGTCTTTTTGGCGAGCCACAATGGGCAGTGGTTGGTGATACTTTCCCTGTGGGTTGTAAACACTCAGATCGCATCGTTTATCCTGAGTTTTTTGATTTGAATCCTGACAGTAAAGACGCGCGTTTCAATACAAAATATGGTATTTATGAGCCAAACTGCGGTTTGGACAACGTGAAATTGAGCTGGGGACATGATGAGTACATCTACCAAATCATGAAAAACTACATTCCTGAAGAAGGGTTGTACATGCTCCGTTATCACTCGTTTTACTCGCAGCACCGCGAGGGCGCTTACGACCACTTGATGAGTAAGCACGACCACAAAATGTTTGAGTGGGTAAATAAATTTAATCCGTACGATTTGTACTCAAAAGTGCCTTATCCGCCAAATGTACAAGAGTTGAAACCATACTATGAAGACTTGGTAGCCAAATATCTGCCAAGTACTTTGAAGTTTTAAGATAGGTATTTGAGGGCTGCTTTCGTTGGAAAGCAGCTTTTTTTATACTAGTAAATTTATGTTTACCCCAACCATCGCTCCATCGCTACGTCGGCGCGGGAGTAAGGCGAGCTGAAGTCTTTGACGGTTTTGAACCCTAATTTTTGGTAAAGGTTGAGGGCAGGAAGCAGGCGGGAATTGGTTTCCAGATATAAGCGTTTTAGACCCAGACGGCGCGCTTCTTCAATGATAGACTGCCCCAATAATTCGCCAATCCCCAAGCCTTTGGCGTTGTTATCCACGCCCATTTTGGACAACTCCATGCAACCGTCGGTCATGGGTTTAAGGGCCGATGTACCCACAATTTGCCCTTGATATTCGGCCAGTAGCACGATACCGCCTTTTTGGATGTAGAATTTCTCTGGATATTCGAGCGACTCCATGTCGAGGGGTTCTACTTTAAAATAACGCTCAATCCATTCGTAATTAATGCGTTTAAACCCTTCGCGGTGGCGTTCGTTGGCGGGGTCGAAGTGCACAATTGCCACTTTGTTGCTCTCGCGTTGTTTCAAGCGGGCCTTGATGCGTTCGGGCAGTGGTTTTTTTAGAATCACTTGTTCGTATTCCATCAACGACCGCAGCACGTCAGTTTCGCATTCGTTGCAGATTTCATTCATCGTATCCTGTAAATCTTCCAGCAGTTCGTTCATCCGAAGTTTCATTTCGTGGCCCTTTTCGGTGAGCCTGACGAGCGTTTCGCGTTTGTCAGTCGGGCCTTTTTGGGTTTCAAATAGGCCTGCTTTGGTCATTTCTTTGACCATCAAACTTACCCCAACGTGTGATTGACCGATGTATTCGGCAATTTTAGAAACTGTTTCTGCCTCGTTTTGTGCTACCGACAAAAAAACGGGAAACCATTTTACTTCCATTTCCATGCCGTACATCTGATACACTTGGGCCGATGCTTGTAGGCTCACTTCTCCGAGGCGGCGCATATAGCTCCCAAGTGCTACATAGCCTAAGGTACGATAAAAATCCATGCGATTTTTTTGTGTTTAAATATTTACGTAGTTAATTACGTAAATAAAATAAGTTGTAAAAATAAATGCAAGCGCCGAGCAGAATTTTGAAAAAAATAGCTTCCTTGATTTTGACAACGTATTCCTGTGTTTCGCCATTGAACGGCGTGGGGTTTTGAACGACCTTTGTAGCATCAAAAACAACCCGAATAAAAATAAATAAACAAGAATATGGAAACGACACAATTAATAAAAGGAATACACCACGTAACAGCCATTGCCGCTGACCCTCAACAAAACGTTGACTTTTACGTAGGTCTTTTGGGATTACGTTTGGTGAAAAAAACGGTCAATTTTGACGCGCCTGACGTGTATCACTTTTACTACGGCGACGAAACAGGCAACGCAGGTAGCATTTTGACCTTCTTCCCGTTTGGGGTGGGGTCGCAAAAAGGCCGCCACGGAAAAGGCCAAGCCGCTACCACGGCGTTTTCGGTTCCGACTGCTGCCCTTGATTATTGGTTGAAACGTTTTGACCAATACGGGATTCTTTACAAAGCCCCACAACAGCGTTTCAACGAAGTAGTGGTGTATTTTGAAGACCCCGACGGCCTGGGGTTGGAGTTGATTGCCAACGATACAGATTTCCGCCAAGGATTTACCTACGGTCACATTCCGCTTGAGTATTCGATTCGTGGATTTTGGGGTGTAGAACTTTGGGAAACGAGTTACGAACGCACCGAGGCTTTGTTGGCCAATTCGCTCAATTATGAGTTTATTGCCGAAACAGGCCCAAGACGTCGTTATGCGGCCAAAGGTAACGCAGGGGCGGGTCAGTACGTGGACATCGTTTGGGATAGCAACAATCGCTGGGGACTTGGCGGGGCTGGGACTGTTCACCACATTGCGTTTGATACACCTACCGACGCTTCGCAGTTGGAAGTAAGGGAAGCTGTAATGTCGGCTGGTTTTATGCCTACCAACGTGCTTGACCGTCAGTATTTTCATTCGATTTACTTTCGTGAACCTGGTGGGGTATTGTTTGAAGTAGCTACCACGCCTCCAGGCTTTTTGTTGGACGAAGAAAAAGCTAAATTGGGTCAAGCCTTAAAACTTCCCCCTTGGCAAGAACGCAACCGCGAGAAAATTGAGCAGTTGTTGCAACCTATTTCTATCGAAGCGGTTTATAAAAAATACGGGATTGAGTAACCGTCTTACCCCAACATTAACTGACAACTAACATGCACACGATAAAAAATACGGTTTGGGCGGGTGTACCCCTTGACCAAGCCAAACGCGTACTCATTATGACCCACGGTCGGGGTGCAAGTGCTCAGAGTATTTTGAGCCTTGCTGCCGAATTGGCCGTCGATGGTTTTGCACTGGCTGCTCCCCAAGCAACGGGGAATACGTGGTATCCGTACAGTTTTTTGGCACCCGAAGCCCAAAACGAACCTGGTTTGTCGTCGGGATTGGCCGTGTTGAAAGAATTGCTTGATACGGTGAAGGCGGCGGGTATTTTGTCGGAAAATGTGTATTTCTTGGGCTTTTCGCAAGGAGCGTGTTTGACGTCAGAGTTTGTCGCGCGCCATGCACAGCTTTTTGGGGGCGTGTTTATTTTGAGCGGTGGTGTTATTGGAGATACTGTAAAAACCGAACGTTATACGGGAGATTTTGCAGAAACACCGATTTTTTTGGGCTGTTCGGACGTAGATGCGCACGTTCCCAAAGACCGCGTACAAGACAGTAGCGAGGTATTTCGGACGTTGGGCGCGACTGTCACCGAAAGAATTTACCCCAATGCACCGCACAGTATTTTTCAGGACGAAATTGACCACATCAATCACATTTTAACGACCAAATAATGAAATCATTCAAAAGTATCGACTATACGTGGGTAGGACGCCCGCAGCAAGTAGGCGACGGTTTTGTGGGACAAAGCATGATTCCTTCGCAGCGTTTCAGCGATTTTAGCCCGTTTTTGATGCTCGACCACCACGGGCCTATGCAGGTGAAACCGTCACCCGTTCCCAAAGGAGTGGACGAACACCCTCACCGTGGCATTGAAACCGTAACGGTGGTGTTCGACGGGGCATTGCAGCACCGCGATTCGGCAGGAAATAAAGGGGTGATTTTTGCGGGCGACGTGCAGTGGATGTCGGCGGCTTCGGGCTTGGTACACGAGGAAAAGCATGAAATTAATTTTTCGCGTCGAGGTGGCGTGCTTGATTTTGTGCAGTTGTGGGTCAATCTGCCGCGCGCCCATAAAATGGAAAAGCCGCGTTATCAAGAACTCACTTCGGCACAAATCCCGACGGTACAGTTAAACGAACAGACACAGCTTCGGGTGATTTCGGGGGAAATAGCGGGGGTAAAAGGCCCTGCGTTGACCTACTCGCCCGTTGTTTTGGTGGAGGTAATTGTGAAAGGAAATACCGAATTTGACCTGCAATTGCCCGAAGGTTTCAACGTAGCCGTACACGTAGCGCGGGGAAGCGCGAGTTTCAATAATGAAAAACAACTTCCTGCGAAAAACATTGCCAAATTGAGTCAAAAAGGGGAGTGGGTGACTGTTGCGGCACAGGGCGACGAAACTCGCTTGTTGATTTTAGGAGGTGAGCCTATCAACGAGCCGATTGTAAGTTATGGCCCGTTTGTGATGAATACCCAAGCCGAAATCATGCAGACCTTACAAGATTACCAATCGGGTAAAATGGGCTTTTTAGAGCCTGTGGATTATTAATGTGTGCGTCGTGAGTTGGATGGCAGCGATGCCGCCCTCTGTAAGAACTGCCGCTTCTAATCACTAATCTGATTGGGGTGAAGCTCGTGCCGTTTGCTGATGATAGCTAATGTATCCTTGGTTATATACATAATCTCTACTTGTTAAGACTGATTTTTACTGCAATAAACAACATATTGAGATTGATTTTACTATTTTGCAGCACGGGCAGGATTTGTGCGAAAGCTACAGAGGCGATGGAAAAGCAATAATCAGTATGAACGAATCAGAAAAAGATTTAAAGATAACCCAACAGGTAAAATCAAAAAAACGAGTAGCCGAACACGGTGAAGTTTTTACAAATGAACGCGAAGTGAATGCTATGCTGGATTTGGTCAAAAACGAAACCGAACGCATAGATTCCCGTTTTTTGGAACCGGCTTGCGGAAACGGCAATTTTTTGGCAGAAGTTCTGAGAAGAAAATTAGCAGTGGTAGAAAGCAGGTACGCGAAAAGCCAAATTGAGTTTGAACGCTATGCCGTAATCGCCGTTTCGAGTATGTATGGAGTAGATATTTTGGAAGATAATGCTATCGAATGCCGAGAACGACTTTACATTATCTTTAACGACAAATACACCGCGCTTTTCAAAGACAAATGCAAAGATGAATGCCGAAGAAGTGTCCGATTCATATTAGACAGGAACATTCTTTGGGGAGATGCGCTGGACTTTACCAACCCCCAAACCAAACAACCGATTGTGTTTTCTGAATGGAGCGCAGTAAACGGCAGTATGCTCAAGCGCCGGGACTATGTATTTCGTTTTTTAGTAGAAAAAACACACCAATTTTCACTTTTCAACGACGAAGGGCAAGTGGCGGCCATAGATGAGCCGGTCAAAGACTTTCCGCTGATTCATTTCTTAAAACTTGGGGAAGATGATTCAGACCAATTATAACCCCGATGTACTCTCCTGCCTTGCCAACCTGAGCAATGACGAAGTATTTACACCACCCAATTTGGTAAACGATATTTTGGACTTGCTTCCAGCCGAACTGTGGACTAACCCCAACGCCAAGTTTTTAGATCCTGTTTCTAAAAGTGGCGTGTTTTTGCGGGAAATGGCAAAGCGACTGATGCGCGGTTTGGAAACCCAAATACCAGACCAGCAAGAACGAATTAACCATATTTTTAGCCAACAGCTCTATGGCATATCCATAACGGATTTAACGGCTTTGCTTTCTCGTAGAAGCGTGTATTGCTCAAAAACTGCCAATGGCAAATACTCCATTTGCGAAACCTTTGATGATGAGCAAGGAAACATTCGCTACAAACGAATGAAACACACTTGGCAAGGCGGCAAATGCACTTATTGCGGTGCAAGCCAAGAAGTGTACGACCGTGATGATGACTTGGAAACCTACGCTTACAATTTTATTCACACAGATAATCCAGAAAAAATATTCAATATGAAATTTGACGTTATCGTTGGAAATCCACCT
>JALQYJ010000087.1 GCA_023254175.1 Runella sp.
CGCCTTGGGGGCGTTGTAATTATGCCGCGCATAGTCGGCAAACAATTCGTTGGTAATCGGGAAAACCGATGGCTTAAAACCCCAAAAGTTCATCGAAACGGGCGTTTCGGGCGTAAGTTCGGTGAGTTCGCCGTTTTCGTCGAAGAAAATTTTTCCGTCTTGCGGGAAAATTTTGGTTCGTTCAGTCACCACGTCCAAGTAACCTTCGTCGTTTACCTCACACACTCCGCGCGATACGGTTCCGTTTTCCGAAAGCGTCTTTTGCACTTGGTATGCAATGAGGGTATGTTCCGAATCGTCGGCACTTGTTGTCAAGAAATTGGCCACCAATTGAAACGCTTCAAGGCCGTAAAAATCGTCTGCATTGATGATGGCAAAAGGCGTTTGGGTTTGTTCCCATCCGCACAACATGGCGTGTCCAGTCCCCCAAGGTTTTGAGCGCTCAATCGTCCCCAATTCCTCAGGTACGTGGCTCTGAAATCCTTGAATGGCATAATCGTAGTCGATTTTACCTTGGAGTTTTGGGCCAAATATTTCTTCAAAATCGTTTTTTAACTCTTCGCGGATAATAAAAACAATCTTGCCAAAACCCGCACGAATCGCGTCGTAGAGCGAATAATCAATGATGGTTTCGCCGTTAGGGCCAAATTGGTCAAGTTGTTTGATGCCGCCATAACGGCTTCCCATGCCAGCAGCAAGAATCAATAGGGTGGGTTTCATTAATTAGTATTGGATTGGTTAACTATACAATTTTCTGAGGGCTTTTTACCCTTTATTTCTTTTGAGGAGTTGTTTGGCAGAAACATGCTTAACGACCCCTTCGTCGTTTTTTTTCTCCATTTGCAATCAGTTCTGGGGGTAAATCAGAGTTATCTGTCAATAACCACTGATCATACACCGCCATAAATAAATGAAATAAGTTCTCAAGCCCTCTTTGATAGCGTCGCTTAATTACCTCCGATGGGATAGAATGACCTCCTTCAATCACACTTTGCTTTACCCGTTCAATGACAATAAATATCGAACTCGCTGAAGCATAATTCTACCTACCTCAAAATCAGCATCTTCTGGGTTAAATGGGGAAAGACCTGCAGGAATATTGTCAGCATTCATAAACTCTTTACAATTAACCATTTCGGGCAAAATTGTGGCCGTCGCAGTCTTATTTCCTGTCCTATTAGACCCTGCTATGATGTATAAAGTAGGCATTCGCTAGAGATTTTTACTCATCTCCAACATTCTATCTACCGATTGGTAGGCTTTTAGGCGAATGTCTTCGGGCACGTTGATTTCGGGTTGTTCGTACAAAAGTGCATTATAGAGTTTCTCCACCGTGTTCATTTTCATGTACGGGCACTCGCTACACGCGCATGTATTGTTTTCGGTAGCGGGGGCAGGGATAATTTTTTTGCCCGTTCCCGCTGCTGCTTGTTTCATTTTGTGCAAAATTCCCGCTTCGGTGGCTACAATAAACTCGTCGTGGTCGCTTTCACTTACAAACTTCAAAATGGCAGTTGTGGATCCTACAAAATCGGCTTGCAGCAAGATGTTATCCTTACATTCGGGGTGAGCTACTAGGAGCGCATTGGGGTATTTTTCGCGGAGGGCTTTCAATTTTGCTTCCGAAATATCCACGTGAACGATGCACGCCCCGTCCCAAAGCACCATGTCACGGCTCGTTTTTTTCGAGACGTAGCGTCCTAAGTTAGCGTCAGGGGCAAAAATGATTTTTTGGTCTTTGGGCAACTGTTCCACAATCTTCACGGCGTTCGACGACGTCACGATGATGTCCGACAATGCCTTGATTTCGGCCGAGCAGTTGATATACGAAAGCACCAAGTGGTCTGGGTATTGGGCTTTGAAGGCCGCAAATTTGCCTGCAGGTGCCGAATCTGCCAGCGAGCAGCCCGCGTTCAAGTCAGGAATGACCACTTTTTTCTCAGGGCTAAGGATTTTGGCCGTTTCTCCCATGAAATGTACGCCACAAAACACAATCATATCGGCAGGCGTACTTGCTGCTTGTTGCGACAGCCCGAGGCTATCACCTATGTAGTCGGCTAAGTCCTGAATCGCCCCATCTACGTAGTAGTGCGCCAAAATAACGGCATTTTTTTCTTTGCGAAGTCGATTGATTTCAGCGACCAAATCAAGGTCAGGTGCAGCAGTTTCGCGCACGTATCCGTATTTTTTAACCTGTTCGAGAATTTCCATTTTCAACTAATATTTGGCTCAAACTTACGCAATTTGTTTTTTGATTATAAGCAGATTTTTTGAATTTCGAGGAAGAGTCTCTTTTTAATCCGTAATTTGACGTTTTTTACACCAATAATGTATTTCCAAAAATGCCCTGGGCCAAGTATTTATCCGTTATTTTAGCCAGTATGGTAAAGTTTGTAGCAGGCCCCGTCACGGGCTATGCTCTTCAGCTAACTTGGTACGAAACAGCCCTTTGTACGCTTATTGGCATGATGATTAGCGTCGTGGTTATCACTTTTTTGGGCACGCTTATTCAGCAAATTATTGGCAAGTACCGTCGTCAAACACCCCGCCTTTTTAGCTCACGGACGCGTCTCGCCGTAAAGGTCTGGAAAAAATCGGGGATGACAGGCATCGCCTTTCTTACGCCGTTGCTTTTTACACCCATTGGAGGGACGCTTATTGCCTTATCTTTCAAATTAAAACGCCCCATCCTACTCACCCAAATGCTCATCTGGGGAAGTGTATGGGGCGTTGCTTTCAGCGTGGCACTTTATTGGATTTTTCCGCTCTTCAAGCAGTTGAACTTTTAATAAATAAATTCAAACAAGTGGCTGATTAACAGGTATTTCAAACTCAGAAAGGACAGGGTTTGCCGAGCAAATATTATCATCGGTACAAATTTGTACTTGCTTACGAGAAGTATAAACATGAACCGATTTTAAAATATTCTGTAATTTTTCTTCGAGTTTATAGGCATTATCGCTTCCCGAAATAATCTCAATCACAAATTCAGGTTTCTTACTTGAAGCCATCCTCAGGTTCCCATCTCCCAAACTCTTCCAAAGTTTGGGGCAGTAGATTGGCTTTAGGTTCTTTAGTTTCAATTATTTGGACAGGTGGTTTTTAATCAAAACTAACAATTGGGAGGCTATTTTACAAACTTATTGATTGCCCAAAATCACAGGAACGCCTTTGCCACCACCCATGATAACCACCTTGGCGTTGGGTGACGTTGCAAGTTCTTTTTGGGCTTTGATTTGTTCGTACTGCAACTGACGGTCGGTGAGGCTTTCCGAAATAATTTTTTGGTAATCGGCAATCCCTTGTGCTTCTACCCGCTTTCGTTCGGCTTCTTGTTTTTCTTTGCTCAACACAAATTGCATTTTTTGAGATTCTTGCTCAGCGTTGATTTTGGATTCAATCGTCTTTTTGACTGATTCGGGCAAGTTGATATTCCGAATCAGTAAGCTTTCTAGCAATAAGCCGCGTATTTTAAAATCTCTCTCAATTTGTTGGAAGATTTTTTCTTGAAACTGCTGACGCTTGTTAGAATATAAAGCAACGGCATCGTAGTTGACGGCATTGTCACGTATCCGCGTACGAGTAACAGGACGCACGATTTTATCTTGGTAATTAGGCCCAATTTCTCGCAAAATCTTAGGGGCTTCGGTCGGAATCACGCGGTAAAGCACCGTCAAATCTACAATCACTTCCAACCCATCTGAAGTCAGCACCCGAATGGCATCGTCGCCTTCTTTATCTCCCTCATCCCTCACCGCCGACATCGTATAGTTGTGAGTTTTGATGTCAATGGACTCCACATCTACCAGTGGATTCACCACGTTTAATCCACTCGTTAAAACGCCATCACTCACTTTACCAAACAACGATTGTACGCCCACCGTACCCGCATCAATTTGCTTGATAAAAGCCGTGAGAAAACCACCAAAAATGAGGATTGAACCGACTACCTTAACAGGACGTGAGAATTTGGCAAATGCCAACGCAGGGGTGTTGATAGCAAAACCAGCTACCAAAATGATTGCACCGATAACTATCAGAAACATAGTAGTTTGAGTTTAAATAAAACAGCACAAACGTACAACCTCCCGTCGCTTATTATCCACGATTAGGAAGAATGGTTTTGGGAGAACAAGAAAAGTAAAAAATCGGGAAGAACGGTAAACTATACCGTTTCCTTTTCGGGAACTTTGTCTCGTTCTTTGAGTATTTTGGGTTTGATAATCAGGCGTAACGATTGGTCGTAAGTGACATAATTCCAAAGCCAGTTGATAAAAATCAACAAGCGATTTTTAACCCCTACAATCGAGATCAGGTGAACAAACATCCACGTTACCCACGCAAAAAAGCCCTGAAACTTCCAAAATGGCAAGTCCACCACTGCCAAGTTACGTCCGACGGTCGCCATCGAACCTAAGTCTTTATACGTAAAAGGCTGCATTTCTTGGCCTTTTAGCAGTTTTACAAAGTTTTTGGCCAAGAATTCTCCTTGCTGCATGGCAGGTTGTGCCAACTGCGGGTGCCCATTGGGATATTTTTCTTCGGCCATCAATGCTAAATCTCCAATGGCAAAGACGTTGGTAAACCCTTCTACTTGGTTAAAACGGTTGACTTTAATGCGCCCACCTCGCCCGTAGGCTTCCGTTGGGATGCCGTCGATACCGTTGGCTTTTACCCCTGCCGCCCAAATCAAGTTGTTGGTACGCAGGCGGTCTCCCGTATTGGTGTACGCATATTTTCCATCAAAATCAGTAATACGCATGCCGAGACGAAGATTGACGCCCAAGTCGGTAAGGTACTCTTTGGCTTTGACCGACGCCTCCTTTGACATCACCTCCAACACCGCAGGCGACGACTCGTAGAGGTAAATTTGCATCGAATCAAAGTTCAATTCGGGATAATCTTTGGGCAAAATATGCCGTTTCATTTCGGCCAATGTCCCCGCAATTTCTACGCCCGTTGGGCCTCCACCTACAATCACTACGTTCATCAGTCCTAAACGTTCTTCGAGCGATTGGGTACTGAGTGCCTCTTCAAAATTTTGCAACATCCGATTTCGAATCGCCAATGCCTCGCTCACCGATTTCATCGGCATGGCATTTTCGATGATGTTTTTCATTCCAAAGAAATTGGTATCTGCTCCCGTCGCCAACACCAAATAATCGTACTCAATCATTCCCAAACCCGTTTCGATAACGTTGGTTTTGGTATTGATGTGCTTCACGTCCGTCACACGGATGTGAACATTCTTTTTAGACTGAAACACTTTTCTGAGCGGAAACGAAATAGAACTAGGTTCCAACCCTGCCATGGCTACCTGATAAAACAAGGGCTGGAATTGATGATAGTTGTTTTTATCGACAAGAACTATCTGAACATCTGAACGTTGCGAAAGCTTGCGTGCAAGCACAAGCCCACCGAAACCCGCGCCAACAATTACGACGCGCTTGAGTTCGGTTTTGGGGAGATTGGGAGTCATGTTTGAAGAAGAAGTGAGCAAATAAGCAAGTGGGCACAAGGCAAGTTAAATACTGATTTCACTTGCCTTGTGCCCACTATTTACTCCATATAAATTAAATGGCGATATGAATATCGGAAGCCAACACAGCTTCTTATCCTAAGAACATATCCCACTTGGGGTTGGTTCTTTATTTTGTTACTACTTTTAAGGCTTCTTTTACCCATTCTGCCTTTGCCTTCAACTTCTCTAGGCTACTGTCTGTCACGGTGATGTGTCCCATTTTGCGGAAGGGTTTCGTGATTTTTTTACCGTACAAAAACGGAAACACTCCGTGCGTTGCCAGCACTTCGTCCATTCCTTCGTAATGGGCAGGCCCTGTATGCCCTTCCTCACCCAACAAGTTGACCATCGCTGCAGGGGTGTAGGCCGTAGTATCTCCCAAAGGCAAATTCAGAATCGCCCGCCAGTGTTGCTCAAATTGAGACGTTACATTGGCTCGGATTGTGTGGTGACCGCTGTTGTGCGGGCGAGGCGCCACTTCATTGATAAGTACTCGTCCCTCTCTGGTCAAAAACATTTCAACGGCCAGCAACCCAACAATGCCCAGCGCTTCGGCTGTTTTTTTGGCAAGGTTTTCGGCTTGTTGTTCTACTGCTGTCGAGATTTCAGCAGGGGAAAATAAGTACTCCACCAAGTTGGCTTCTGGATGAAACACCATCTCTACCGTTGGGAAAGTGGCCATTTCTCCTTTTTCGTTGCGCGCTACAATCACGGCCAGTTCTTTCTCAAAATCCACAGCTTTTTCCAACAGCCCAGGGGCATCAAAAGCTTTTCCAAAATCGGCAGCCGAAGCGATGCGCTGGACCCCTTTGCCGTCGTAGCCATCACGACCTAATTTGTGAAAAGCCGGGAGAAAATCGACGTAGTTGGCCACGTCTGCCCGATTATCAGTGAGGATAAAATCGGCGGTTGGCAAACCGTGTTCACGATAAAACTGTTTTTGAGTACGTTTGTCTTGAATCAAGCGAATCAGATGCGGCTGCGGAAATACCTTTTTACCCTCCCGTTCGAGGGCCTCCAAGGCATCCACGTTGACCTTTTCGATTTCGATAGTCAACACATCTACGTCCTGACCAAAGCGATAGACTGCCTCATAGTCTTGCAGCGAACCTTCTACAAACTCAGGGGCGATAGGGGCACAAGGCGCATCGGCAGCATCAATGATTTTTACGTTCAAGTTCCAATCAATGGCGGCTTGCAACAACATAAGCCCAAGCTGTCCACCTCCTAATACACCTACTTTTTTGCTAGTATCAAACACTGTTTTTTTTTTATTTGTTGTCCGTTGTTAATTGTTCTCCGTGTACTCGTCACTGTAAGCTATTCTAATCGTCCAGTTCATCGGGGTCATTTACCTCAAACCACTCATAAATGGCTTCTTCGGCCATCTTTAATGCAGCTTCTAAGTCCTTTACTTTCATGGGCGATTCAAACACCACTCCTGTTTCATCTACACATCTTACCAAGGCGTCCGAATGTTGCAATTGCCCAAATTCAATCGTTCCGTACGTCTCTGCCCAACGGTAGAGATATGGGTAGGCTTTCTGTAAACTCATCTTTCTTCTGATTTTTGGTTTGGGGGCAAAGTTACAGACTCCTTTCACAATAATTAGTATCTTGCGGCCTCAAAACAATTCAAAACGCCAATAACCCCTCCACGCAGTACAACATGGCACTTCAAGTTGGTGACAGAGCGCCCTCGTTTGAGGCCAAAGACCAAGACGGAAACACTGTCAAGCTCTCTGATTTTCAAGGCAAAAAGATTGTTATTTATTTCTATCCTAAAGATAGTACTCCTGCTTGTACTGCCCAAGCTTGCAGCCTGCGCGACAACTATGACGCCTTGCTTCACAAGGGCTTTGTCGTACTGGGCGTGAGTGTCGATGACGAAAAATCACATAAAAAGTTTGCTAACAAATATAGCCTTCCTTTTCCACTCCTTGCCGACCCTGAACATGTCATTGTGGATGCCTATGGAGTTTGGGGTGAAAAGATGCTGTACGGACGTAAATACATGGGTACGATTCGTACGACCTTTATCATTGATGAAGGGGGGGGAATCCAAGAAGTGATTTCAAAAGTTGACACTAAGAATCATGCAGGACAAGTGCTAAACGGTAACTAACCACAACCATAATCAGTCCTTCTTCGCAAAAATATAAGTTTTTCTGAGTAAATGTCCTTAAAGTGTCACTTTGACAATTATATTTGCAACAATTTCAATTCTACCAATACTTTACTAATTCAAATGACTGAGCTACAAAGCATTGCTTCGCAAGTAAGACGCGATATTTTACGAATGGTTCACGGCTGTCAATCGGGTCACCCTGGAGGGTCTTTGGGCTGTGCCGATTTGTTAGTGGCCTTGTATTTTCAACAAATGAAAATCAATAACCGCAAAGGCAAAGGCGGGTACTTGTCGTTTAATATGGACGGCAAAGGAGAAGACCTTTTCTTCTTGTCAAATGGTCACATTTCGCCTGTTTTCTACAGCGTGTTGGCCCGTCGTGGGTATTTTGATGTAAGTGAGCTTGCTACTTTCCGTAAACTTAGTTCACGTTTGCAAGGGCACCCTACTACACACGAGCACCTTCCAGGCGTTCGCGTTGCGTCGGGTTCGTTGGGGCAAGGGCTTTCGGTAGCTATTGGAGCAGCGCTTTCTAAGAAATTGAACGCCGATAAAACACTCGTCTATTGCTTGATGGGCGACGGTGAGCAGCAAGAAGGACAAATTTGGGAAGCGGTTCAGTTTGCACCGAACAACAACGTGGACAACCTCGTGGCGTTTGTTGATGTAAACGGTCAGCAAATCGACGGTTCTACGAAGAAAGTAAACGACAACCGCGATTTGGGAGCCAAATACAAAGCATTTGGCTGGAGAGTATTGAACGTTGATGGTAACAACATGGAAGAACTCACGACTCTTCTCCGCAAAATCAAGCGTTTGGTAGGTAAGGGCCAGCCCATCGCCGTAATGATGAAAACCGAAATGGGTCAAGGTGTTGACTTCATGATGCACTCGCACAAGTGGCACGGTGTAGCCCCTAACGACGCACAATTGGAACAAGCATTGGCACAGTTGCCTGAGACATTGGGTGATTATTAATGGTAATTCTCCTTGTTTGTCATTCCGACAGTAGGAGAGATCTATATCGTTTGTGGATTTCTCCTACCGTTGGAATGACAACATTAAAAGTGATAAATGTGCTTCAATGAAACTCCAACGCCTTCATATCAAAAATTTCAAATCCATTGTTGATTTGGAAATCGTCGAACCTAATCCATTTACGGTCTTTGTCGGGCCAAATGGGTCTGGTAAGTCGAATATTTTTGAGGCATTGGAGTTTATAAATTTCATATCGAACTTTTCTAATAATGAAAATTATAAAGAAATCAGTGCTCTATTTGGCGGCTCAGAAAATTATTTAAATAGAAACAAGATTTCAAATGAGGCTTATGGAGAAATTATCTTTGACTCATTTAAGCTAAAAAACGATTTTAATAATCTTTTAGTAAATATAGAAGAAGATGAGTGTGACGACGAAGATGAAGCAAATAAACTTGATAAAGCATTAAATACATTGCATAATTTTTCAAGATTGTTTGTTAACTCTCCTAAAGAGTTGAAGCTTAATTTGCAGGGAGGGGGTAAGTTAAATACTAAATCATCCAACCTCGAAAAAGTACTAAAACGTATTCTATTAGACGAAACAAAGCGAGAAGAAATTAAAGAATGGCTTGATTTATTTATTCCTGGATTTGAAACTATTGAAATTGTGTCGAGCGATTTGAGTGGTACAGATACGTTGGTAATGTACGAGAAAGGAATGAATAAACCTTTTACCAAAGACTTGATTTCCGATGGTACTTACAACATTCTAGCACTCTTAACGGCTGTCTATCAATCGGATGAGCCTCAGTTTTTGTGCATCGAAGAACCAGAAAATGGATTGCATCCAAAAGTTATTCGAGAATTAGTTCACTTCTTTAGAGAGGCTTGCGAAACGAAAGGTCACTACATTTGGCTGAATACCCATTCACAAACCTTGGTATCCGAGCTTACTCCCGAAGAAATTATCTTGGTAAATAAGAAAAAAGGAGAAACAGTTGTAAAACAGCTAAAGACCCCAAATTTACACGGTTTACGGATGGATGAGGCGTGGCTAACTGCTGCTTTGGGAGGGGGCTTGCCGTGGTAAAAGTAGGTTTTATTGTTGAAGGAGAAACCGAAAAATTAATCATTGACTCTGAAAACTTTCAAAGTCTATTGGCTGACTTACAAATAGATTGTGTGAGCGAAGCCATTGATGCCCAAGGAAATGGCAATTTACTGCCTCACAATATTCTTCCATTTCAAGCATTTTTAAAAGAAAAAGGAGCTGAATATATTTTTATTCTTACAGACAGAGACGATGATGCTTGTATTACGCTGACTCGGAAGCGAATTACTGAACGAGAAAATCAATTCATTGTCGTTGCAGTACAAAAAATTGAAGCATGGTTTTTAGCAGATAGTCAGACGCTTTCAGTAATGGTCGGTAAGTCGATAGCTATTGATTATCCAGAATTAGAGCCGATTCCTTTCGAGAAAATAGGAGCTATCGTTCAATATCAAACAGGCCGTGGTATAGGAACTCGCAAGGTACGTTTTGCGCTCAATTACTTACGAAAGGGCTTTTCCCTTCCAAATGCTGCTGCGCATCCCAATTGCCCAAGCGCACGTTACTTTTTGAATAAATTACAATCTCTCAATTACTAATTTTGCAATTCACGTTTTTATATGAAAAAATACACGTTCACAGAAAAAAAAGACACTCGTAGCGGTTTCGGTGCGGGTATGCAAGTATTAGGTCAGACCAACCCCAACGTCGTTGCGCTTTGCGCCGACCTTGTGGGTTCGTTGAAACTTGATGCGTTTATCAAAGAAAACCCAGAGCGCTTTATTCAGTGTGGGATTTCGGAAGCCAACATGATTGGGATGGCCGCAGGGCTTACCATCGGGGGTAAAATTCCGTTTGCGACTACTTTTGCCAACTTCGCTACTAGCCGTGTGTACGACCAAGTACGCCAAAGCGTAGCATACTCGCACAAGAACGTTAAAATCTGTGCTTCGCACGCGGGTCTTACCTTGGGCGAAGACGGAGCTACGCACCAAGTATTGGAAGACCTGGGGATGATGAAAATGCTTCCTGGCATGACCGTTATCAACCCATGCGACTATAACCAAACCAAAGCCGCTACCATCGCGATTGCTGAGCACGACGGCCCAGTTTATTTGCGTTTTGGCCGCCCAGTGATTCCTGTATTTACGGATTCTGACCAAAAATTTGAAATCGGAAAAGCATGGATGGTCAACGAAGGTACTGACGTAAGTATCTTTGCCACAGGCCATCTGGTATGGGAAGCGATTCAGGCGGGTGAAATGCTCGAAGCAGAAGGCATCAACGCCGAAATTATCAATATTCATACGATTAAACCTTTGGACGAGAAGGCTATCTTAGCTTCTGTAAAGAAAACGGGTTGTGCTGTTTCGGCCGAAGAACACCAAGTAGCAGGTGGATTGGGCGACAGTATCGCACAGGTGTTGATTCAGAAACACCTTGCGCCGTTGGAATACGTAGGAGTAAAAGATTCGTTTGGAGAAAGTGGTACGCCTGCCCAATTGATGGAAAAATACGGTCTTTCGGCCAAAGCCATCGTAGAAGCCGCCAAACGTGCTATTGCTAGAAAATAGCTGAATAGCAGTCAGCTGTTAGCAAAACGGGCAGTTCTAACTTCACAAAAAGTTAAATCTAAAATGAGTGTAAAACGTTTTGAAGATTTGATTGCTTGGCAGAAAGGATAAGAACTAGCTGTTGAAATTTATAAAGCCTTCAGTAATTGCCGAGATATATGATTTTAGGAATCAAATTTAGAGCTTCCGTGTCTATTTCGAATAATATTGCTGAAGGCTTTGGAAGATATTTAGACAATATAATCAGTTTGCCCACTTTTTAGATATTGCTGGTGGTTCGTGTAATGAGGTAAAATCCATGGTATATTTGGGCTGAATGACTTCTAAAAAAGAAACTGACTGCTGATTGCCAATTGCTAACCAATGACTGACCAAGCCATTATTGAGAAATTTGCCAATCCCGAAAGCCGTAATTTTGCTTTCAATCAGCTGGTTCGAAAGTACCAGCAGAAGATTTATTGGCATATTCGTAAGATGGTGATTAACCACGATGACGCGGACGATTTGACGCAAGAAACTTTTATAAAAGCCTGGCAGTCGCTCGGAAATTTTCGGGGTGACTCTCAGCTTTACACATGGCTCTACCGTGTTGCCACCAATGAGTGTCTCAATTTTTTGAACAAAAAACGTCGGCGCTTCTTTTTTTCTATCAACGACGTTGAGGGAGAATTACTCGAAAAATTAGAATCAGCCGTAGGCCAAGCCGACTACCCTCTGGCTGGAGACGAAATTCAATTAAAACTCCAAAAAGCCGTTCTGACTCTGCCCGAAAAGCAGCGTTTGGTCTTTAACATGAAGTATTTTGATGACCTTACGTACGAAGATATTTCTGAAATTACGAAAACCTCTGTGGGTGCCTTGAAGGCGAGTTATCACCACGCAGTGACAAAAATTGAGAAGATTTTAAACGGTGAAGATTAAACTTCATTGTAGCAGGTTTGTCAAAAACAAAAAAGGGAATGTAAAAGGGCATTGGCCCAATCACCACATCCATGGAAAAGATGAAATTGGAGCAACTAGACCGCAAACTTCCGTTTGAAACCCCCGAAGGATATTTCGATAAGCTTCCTTCGATGGTTCAGACGCGTTTGTACGAACATATCGACGAAAAAGAAAGTAAGTTTACCATCGGTTGGTCGTGGCGCCGTACAGCTATCGTAGGAGCAGCGGCCAGTGTAGTAGGTCTGCTACTTTGGGTAACTTATCCCCAAAAGCAACTGTCACTCGGTGAAGAAAGCCTTAGCCAAGTGTCGAATCAAGAGATCTATAATTATTTAAAGGAGAGCCAAATCACTCAACATGAAATGGGTGAACAAACCTCCCTCAATGAACTTTATACCAACGAAGACGTTTTACTACAACAGCTGAATGTCGATGACGAAGACCTTCGAAAAGCGATTCAAGAAGCAGATATTGAAGAAAATATTTAGTAGTCAACTTATATACTAACCATGAAAAAGTTACTGTTTGTCGTCCTCGTTTGCCTTCTGACCCATGTTACTATGGCACAAGATGGAGGCAACCAAAAAATAGAAAATGCCAAAATAGGGCTAATTACCAATCGGCTCAACTTGTCCGCAGAACAATCTCAACAGTTTTGGCCCATCTACAATGACTTTGATGGAAAGAAAAAAGATATTCGTAAACAGATGCGTCGGCTGATTGTAGAAACTAATACGCTCACTACGTCAGACGATAAAATTTTGTCTAATATTAAGGAGTCATTGAATTTACAGCAAAAAGAAGTTGACTTGGAAAAAGAATACGTTACTAAATTTCTTAAAGTTATCAATGTCAGACAATTAGCTGAGCTTTATAAGGCCGAGCAAATGTTTACCCAAATGCTTTTGCAACGCCTGAACCGTAATCAGCGGCCAGGCAAAGAATAACGGTACAATTATGCCTTATTAAGACAAACAACGGCAGGTGTAAAATCCCTGCCTTTGTTGTTGAAAATCCGAGTGCTTGTGTAATTCGTGGTAACCCCACGTATAATAGACTTTTCCGCATTTAGGCCCTGCTAAATGGGAAAGTACTATATCTTCACTACTTCGTTGCGTTCGATGTATACCAACAACGCTTCTACTCGCTTGTGCCCCATCTCTTTAAATAGATTCACGTACCGTTTTATTTGTCGGCTGTGACTATCGAGCGGAACCCCTGTTTTATAATCTAAAATCACCACATGGTCATCGGGTAAAAACACGACGCGGTCAGGGCGGTGAAGGTTGCCATCAGGCGTCAATATTTCGCGTTCGTTCAATACATCGTTCTCAACCTCAAACAGTCCCTTTAAATCGGGGTGCTTCAAAATATTTTCGAGACTTTTCTGAATTTCAGCTGACTCGGAATTATCAATGACGCCATCGGTTTGCATTTGTGCCAAAGCCGTTGGAACATCACTAGGGGTCTTTACTTTCGACAAAGCGTAGTGAACTTTGTTTCCGTGGTCTTTTTTTTGTTCAAAAGTCTCTACGTCAAACACGCGATTGGCCAACCGACGAAGGCGCAATTCACGGCTTCGGTCGGTAGAGATGACGTTAGGAATGTAAAACGAGTGTCGAGTGTCGAGTGTCGAGTGTCGAGGGCTTTCTCCCGCTAACACCTGACTGCTATCTACTAACTGCTGCTTGCTACCTGCTGACTGCTGATACTGATACAGCCAGTAACTAATGCGGCGAGGGTTTTTGATTTTTTCAAAATTATCCCCTTTGGCGAGTACATAGAGGCGCCGCGTAGGACGTGTAAAGGCTACGTACAACAAGTTTAGATTTTCAACAAAGACGCGTTCGTACTCTTCGCGATATTGTGTTGCGATGGCATCGGGCGTTTGTTCGAGGGCCGAAGTAACTCGTACAGAGCCTGTTTTTAAGAATTTTTTTTCGATAAACTCAATGGTTTCTCCTGCTTCTACGTTGGCAGCTTCCCACGACGATACGCCCAGTGCCTCCGATGGTTCCAAATTCACCCACATGGTATCTCGTTTGGCACTAGGCACAAATTCCCAATCGGCATACGGAATGATTACGATGGGGTACTCAAGTCCTTTGGAGCGGTGAATGGTCTGTACAGTGATGGCGTTAGGGTCGGAAGGCGCCGAAATCGAAATTTTGTCTTTTTGGGTTTCCCAATATTCCAAAAAGTCGGCCAAGTGACTTCCGCGTTGCGTGCTAAATTCGAGCACTACGTCCAAAAAGCGAAACAGGTAATCACGTTCGTCGACGAGCTGAAACAAACGAAAAACCTGAATCAATTTCTCGGACAACTCATAAGCGCTCATTTGTAGAAACTTATAAGGTGTCAAATGAGTGTCGAGGTTAGAAGGTAGCGTGTCGAGCTTTTTTTGACCGTAAACGGTATCCTGTAATTTATTCACGTACTCATAAAACAAATGCACATCGGTAGATTCCACTGCTTTCTTGATAAACTGGTTGCCGTTCGCATCGGGAATCCGCTCCAAAATCAAGCGATAGTAAAGATACAATGCCTCGTATTTGTCCAAACGGCTGTCGGGTTTTACCAGTACTCGCATAAATGCCGTTACCAGATTAACCGCCGCCGAAAACCGTAACGACAAAGAATCATCCGAAATGATGTTGTATCCGTTCTCTTTTAAATGGTTGGCAATCTTTTTGGCATCTCGTTTAAAACGGCACAATACTGAAACATCGCCCAACGAAAACCCCTCTTGCTCTGTTACTTGCCGAATTAGTTCCAGCGTTCGGCTAATCATCACGGGGGTGTCGTTTTCATCGTCCCCTTCGTTGCCTTCCACAAATTCGATGTTTACCTGGCCGCCCGTTTTGGGGCTAGGCGGGATTTCCTGGGCAACTTGAGCGAATACTTCTTGTGCAAGAGGGAACTGGTCACGGTAGAGTTGTTCGACTGTTTCAAAAAAGGTATTATTAAACTCAATGATTTCGCGAGCGCTTCGGCGGTTGGTGCGAAGTACATCGTCTTTGAGGTGCCAGCGAATATTTTCAAGGCGTTCCATCGTCAGCTCGCTGTCACCCAAAGAACGGTACAGACGATCTAGTTTTTTGGAATGAAGCGCAATGATTTGGTCCATATCACCCCCTCGAAAACGGTAGATTGCCT
>JALQYJ010000148.1 GCA_023254175.1 Runella sp.
ACTGGTATTCGGTCTCGAAAAGCTTCTCGGGCCGGGAAGCGTGGAAAGCCAAGGTGTTTATTGATACCACCGGCAACGGTGAATTGGCTGCCCGCGCCAGTTGCGGCTTTGAGGTAGGTGAACCCGGAACAGGACGGGTACAGCCTATGTCACTGATGGTGATTCCGAGTGGGCTGAACGAAGCGCAAATGGTGGCCGAGGGGTATATCAAAGGACCGGGAAAAGAAGGGTCTCCCTCTGAACCGGGTAAGAAAAAGCTACACGCTGATATTCTCAAGGCAGGGATTGATGCCAGTTATACCATGCCTACCTTTTTTGCCATTCGACCCGATATGGTGGCCCTGATGGTCAATCATCAGTACGGGGTTTCGGCGACGGATGCCGGGGCTATCAGCAAAGCTACCCTCGAAGCCCGCAATGAGGTAAACCGGATCGTAAATGCTCTCCGCAGTCAGGGTGGGATGTGGGCCAATATGCGCATTGTGACCACGGCGGCTCAGATCGGTATTCGTGAGGGCCGACGTATTCACGGTCTCTACACGCTGACCAAAGAAGACCTGATTCGGGGGGCCACTTTCGATGATGGTGTCTGCACAGTTCGTTTCGTTGTCGATATTCACTCGTTGGTGAAAGGTGAGGGCGGAGGTTATGGCAGCAATGGGGTCAAGATGAAACCCTACCAGATCCCTCTGCGCTCATTGATTGCCAAAGATGTCAATAATCTAATGATGGCAGGGCGGTGTATCAGCGGCGATTTTTACGCCCACGCCAGCTACCGAGTAACGGGCAATGCCGTACCGATGGGCGAGGCGGCGGGAAAAGTAGCGGCCAAAGCGGCCTTGAACAATCGCCTGCCGAAGGAAGTAAGTTGGGGCGAGGTCTAACTTTTGTAAAAATGCGAAATAGAACAAATGTTATTATAGGGTTGTTGCAGATTTTAGGTATCCTGAATGGGTTTGCCCAAACAACAGGATTTACTAATGCCTACACTTTTGGGTTCAGCCCCGAAGGAAGTGGCATCGAAAACACAATAGCCCTTCAAAAAGCCGTTGACCAAGGCGGAACGATTGCCGTAAGCAAATCGGGTACGTACAAGCTGGCAGGTACAGTTTACGTGGGCAGCAACACGACTTTGGACTTTGGCAATAATGTGTTTATTCAAAAAGTAAACGAAAAAGGACTTTTTACCCACGTTATCCTCAACAAAGGTGCTTTGACTAAAACTTATGACCAAAATATAGTTATCAAAGGGCTAAATATTATCGTCAATGGTTTGGACAAACCTTTTTCGGAGGTCTATGGATTGCGGGGACAATTGGCGTTTTTCTACGTAAAAGACCTGAAAATTGAGCATTTCAGATGTAATGATTTAACCAAAATGCAGTTTGGTATTCATGTCTGCACTTTTGAGGATTTGATTATTGATGATGTGATTATCAAAGGTGAAAAGGACGGCGTGCATCTGGGCAGAGGAAAACGCTTTACGATACGCAACGGGGTTTTTCAAACGTTTGATGATGCCATTGCCTTAAATGCCCACGATTATGCGACAAGTAATCCCGAATTGGGTTGGATAGAAAACGGGCTCATTGAAAACTGCCATGACCTCAATGCCGAAAATACCGTCGGTTATTTTTGCCGAATTTTGGCAGGTGCTTGGACGGATTGGAAAGAAGGCATGGAAGTCCAACAATCCGATGCCGTGGTTTCTAACGGAAAAATATACCGTGTACAAGCCAAACCCGATGGCACAAAATATATTTCAAAAACAAAACCCACGCATACTCAAGGCAGTCAAATCTTGGACGGTATCAATTGGGGAGTTGTGCAAGATGATGTTACTTATACCGCAGGCGTTCGTAATGTCATTTTTCGCAATATCTTTTTAGAAAAACCCCGTATTCCGTATTGGGTTGTTCATTCATTTCGACAATGACAAATACAGCCGTTCGTATTACCCCAACGCGCCCATTCCATTGCAGGAAAAATTGAGCTTTGACAATGTGAGGGTACTGCACGATAAACCTATTCCGTTTCTGTCCATTGCCACACCTGTTGACATGGTGACCATCAGCAATTCGAGCATTGCCAACAACCCCATTAAATTTGTGAGCAATAAAGCCATGACCGATTATTTAAAAACAAATTTGCTCCTTTATGGCTGCTTGTTTACACATAACGGGCCATTAGCATTGATCCAAAACAGCGTTTCGGGCAAGTCAATTTACCTTAAAACTTTCGGTAATGTGGCTTTGAACGGGGCATTTGAAGCAAAAATTGTGAATAACGATGGCAAAATTATGATTGATTCAGATTTGGCAGGACTTAAAAAATAACAAAAGCATACTAATGCAGACAACAACTATACAAAAAACGACCTTCCAACACCTTTTAAGTGTCCCCGTCATTGTAGCGGCTTTGGGCTATTTCGTAGATATTTATGACTTACTCCTTTTTGGTATTGTCCGAATCCCCAGCCTGCAATCTTTTGGGCTGTCGGAACAGGAAGTGTCCAACGTTGGGGCAAGTATCCTCAATTGGCAAATGACGGGCTTGCTGTTAGGCGGAATTTTGTGGGGCGTACTGGGCGATAAAAAAGGACGACTTTCGGTACTGTTTGGTTCTATCCTGACCTATTCTTTGGCCAACATCGCCTGCGGATTTGTGCAAGATCCCTTGACGTATAAGGCACTCCGTTTTGTGGCTGGTATTGGTCTGGCGGGGGAATTGGGGGCGGGTATTACGCTGGTTTCTGAGATTTTGCCCAAGCAACTACGGGGCATTGGTACCTCTCTGGTGGCGGGTGTGGGCCTGTTGGGGGCTGTTGCAGCGTATTTTACGGTTGAATTCTTTGATTGGCGCACGGCCTATTTCATTGGCGGGGGTATGGGCATTACGCTTTTATTGTTACGAATCGGTGTTTTTGAATCGGGGGTATTTGAAAATATCAAGTCCCAAAAACAGGTACAAAAAGGCAATTTCTTTTCCTTATTTACCAACCAAGACCGTTTGGTACGCTACCTGAAATGCATTGGCATGGGCCTGCCGACTTGGTTTGTGATTGGCATTTTGGCTACTTTCAGCAATGAATTCGGCAAGGCGTTAAATATCAGTGAACCCATCAAACCGGGACTTTCCATCATGTGGTGCTACATTGGCCTGTCAGCGGGCGACCTGGCGAGTGGATTTCTGAGTCATGGGCTGCGTTCTCGAAAGAAAGCGGTGTTATATCTGATGCTGTTTACGCTGGTATTCGCGATTGCTTACCTTTTCGGAGGGGTTCAACGGACATCGGTATTTTATGGCCTTACGCTGCTGTTAGGTTTTGGTATTGGCTATTGGGCGATGTTTGTCACGATCGGTGCGGAGCAGTTCGGCACCAACCTTCGGGCCACGGCTGCCACGACGATTCCGAACATGGTTCGGGGTACGGTGGTGTTGATGACGACGCTCTTCGGTTGGTTCAAAAATGAATTCAGCGTGATAGAATCGGGGGCGTTGGTAGGGGTGCTGTGTTTTGTGATCGGGATTTATTGCACCCTGACCATCGGCGAAACCCACGACAAAGACCTTGACTTTTTAGAAGAGTAATTTCATAGATAATAAGTGAATTTGGGGTTACTATTGGGCTTTTTTGCCAAAATAGTGGTAATTGTTGCTGATATTTTGGCAGTTGTCCATCGGTATTTTGGCTTTATTTGTGAAATATTTCATAAATAAAGCTTATAAAATACAAATAAAGGCGCAAATGGAATACCATTTATTAAGTGATGAGTTGCTGGTCAAACTCCTGAGAGTGGACGACCAAGGGGCATTTCAGGAAATATATCAACGATACTGGAAAGCCCTCTTCAGCGCTGCTCAATATAAACTTAAAACAGACGAAATCGCCGAAGAACTCCTGCAGGAAGTATTTTTGAGTATATGGAAAAACGAGCTACCCAACAAATTGAAAATTTGGGGGGATATTTATACCAGTCTCTCAAATACCAAATTATTGGCCATTATAGAAAACAACTGTTAGCTGAACGTTATTCCAATGCCACTCTCAATAAATCTTTCCAACATAACCCTTCTCCCGAAAATGAGGTAAACTTTCAAGAGATTACGGCCATTTTTGAACGGGTTTTACGTCAATTGCCCGAAAAAACAAGTCAGATTTTTCGACTGAGTCGGCTGGAGTTTAAAACGACCCGTGAGATTTCGGAATTGCTTCAGATGTCCGAGCGAACGGTTGAGTACCACATTACTCAATCCCTCAAACTTCTTCGCCAACAACTTAAAGATTTTCTTCCCACAGGTATTCTACTTTTTTTTTCACTCATTTTAGAGTTGTATCTTTTCAAGAAAAATGCATCTTAATTAGCTTGTTTAAGTAAATTTTTCAAGAATTAACAAAACGCTCTTGCGGATATCTTGTGTCTGTTCGACTATGTGTTTAATAACAATAATTTAACATGAGTCGTACAACATTTGCAGCCTTACTGCAAAAATACCAATCAGGAAACGCTTCAGAAGCGGGAACAGGTGGGCTAATGTGTAATAGTAACATTTGTATTGACGTACAAAAATGTTTTGCGAACGAGGCAAGAGTTGGAGGAGTTGTAATTGAGAAACAATAAAAACTACCGCCAATAATAACTAAGCTTTCGTGGTGGCCGAAGGTCAAGCCATGCGATCTTAGAACCCAAAAGTGTTCGGGGTGACAAGAGTGAGTATTTCTGTTTACTTAACCTCCAACACCACAGGCCCCAGCAAACCCGACGTTTTGGGCTTAGGAGCTCCTCCTAAGCGTATTCCCCCCGTGGCTTTGAGGAGTTTTTTTTCGGCGGGGAGTTTGGCGTCGCCAGCTATGCGGTTGTCCCACTGGTTAGTTACTCTGATTTCAAGTTTATTTTTGCCCACTTTGGCCGCTTTGGAGATGTCAACTCGGTAGGGTGCTTTCCAAAGCGTATCCATCACAGTACCGTTTACTACCACTTCAGCAATATCCTTGACTTCACCCAAATCTAACCACAAAGAGGTATTGGGGGCGAGTTGCGTTTTCTTTAGTTCAAGCTCTTTACGATACGTTACTGTTCCACTAAAAAACTGAACACCTTCGTCGGGCTGTTCTGTCCATGATTTAAGTTCGGGCATTGCCACTTGGCTTGGAGCGCCCCAATTTTCAGGAAAAGACACAACCCAGCCACCTTGAATCTTTTGCGAATCACGTATTTTTCTTTCCGAAACTATCACTTCGTTTTGTGAAGCAGGTTTTTCAAAGACCACAAAATACGATTCTCTCGGGTCTAAGTGTAGCTTAACGGTGGTCAGACCATTGGCCATTTTGTACGAAACCGCTTCGGCAGTGCCTTTATCGGCTTTCCACAGTTCAGGAACTTTGCCCGTTACCCGAAACACTACCTCCATCTCTTCGGCTTGGTTGCGCATATTGAGCAAAAAATAATAGTCCGCTTCGGACGTCTTGCGGTGCATCCACGACAAACGTGTATTGGTATGAGGTAAGGTATAATCGACGTCTTTTTTCAAGTTTAATTGTCCCAAAATCCCCTGCAAAGGCGCATTCCAAAATACTTTTCCATTTTCATACGGGCTTTGAAAAATAAACTTACCATCGGCCATTCCCCAAATTTCATTGGCTTTGGCCTCCACTTCTTTATCTACCGCAGGGAATCCCACCAAACTCGGTGATTTTTCGGGCTTAGGACCAACTATCGTTGCCCCTTTTTTGAGTAACTCTTCAATTTTGGCCAAAACCGATGGCGTCATCGTGGTTCGTTCGGGCAACACCAACAGCTTGTAACGCATACCACTGGGCAACACTAATTCACCATTTTCGACCTCAAAACGTCGCAAAATCTCGGTATTCACAAAATCGTAATCATATCCTTCAGGGGCTTCATTCGGTAGTTTTTCCCAGTAAGGCACGGCAGCGGGAATGTCTTCTCCTAAGTAATAAACAATGTCGGCTACAAAACACCCTTCTTGCAGCAAAAACTGGGTACGTGTCAGGTAATCTACAAAAGGTTTAGCCTGTTCTGCCCATGTAATGTTACGGTTAAAGTGCGTCCCTACCATCGTATTGCCAGGCTTGGTATCCAACGGCTGGTGCGCTGAAGTGTGAAATATTACTTGGTTGATGCCTTGGGTTAACCAATAATCGCCGATATATTTTAAGTCCGCAGGGGCTTCGTAGCCTCCTCCCGTCCAAGCTTCGGCGGCCACTACTTTTTTGCCATAAATATGAGCCGCCGAGGCAGCTTCGCGCACGTCCGACTGATGGGCATGGAGGCGGTCACTGGCTCCTGCGTAGGCCTTTTGCAACTCCAAATCCGCAGGCGACGTCCATTCTTTATCGGCGCCACTTCCTAAACCTTGCGTCATTCCGAATTCCCCCATTGGTATATCCACCGAGGCTTTGTTACGTAGGGCATCTTCGATGATAGGCATCGAAATCCCCGCCACTTCTCCGTAGGTTTTAATGCCCTTTTGGTGCGCATATTCGGTGATAGCAGCGTAGTGATTATCCACCAATAATTCGGCAATTGTCAGTCGAAAATCCCACAAAAAACGGTCGCTTACCTCGGCGCTTTCCACTACAAAACCAGCCAACACTGGCAAATACTTGGTGGGATCGTATCCTCGGCGTTTTTTAAACTCAGGCATCATGGTTTCCGTCCAGTTTTGGGCATCCGCCTCGTAGCTATCCACCAAAAAATACTTCATACTTTTACCATACAGCGGCCCCATTGCTTCGGCAATCGGGTTCGACCATTGATTGAGGTGCGACAACAAGTGGGTTTTATTGAACTTGTCCACCTCATAACCAGTAGCTTCTGGCATTGCAGGGCCATTTTTGGCTCCCGTCTGCGACTGCCCGATGCGCAATATAGTCCAAGCCCCCCCACTAGGGGCCGCCCAATTAAGAGTACCGTCGGGTTGCATGAAGGAGGTTATATCAATCACCTCCTCGCTCTTGATTACTTCTTTTAAGCCTACTGTAGGTGTTTTGAGGCTTTCGAAGGCAAACATAGGCGCAAAAGCTGCTTTATCTTCCCAACGATGTACCCGCGCACCCGAATGAAAAATAGCTTCGGCAATGTCAAACGACCTAGGTGCGGTGGTTGGTCCACCAAAGCCTCCCACATCGTCGGGTCCACCGACGGTTGTCATGGTTGTTCCTTTAATAAATACTACCCGAAAGTACCTAGCGGTTACCTCTGGAAACGAAAATGTACGCACTGGCAAGGCACGAATGTCGTGCTGCGGCCCAGGCAATGCCAATAAGGTTTTGTAGTTTTTCCCATCTTCGCTAAACTGTACGTACCCTGCCCGCATCGTACGACTAGGAAACCTTGCGGGGTCTCCCAACGCTAACGAAAACGAGCGCGCCGTAAAGGGTTTTTCGTATTCAAACTGCAAGTAAACTGGCTCGTCTTTTTTGGGTGTTTCAAGGGTAATTTTTGAAGTTAAATCATCATCCAATAGGGCCTCGGGTGCCACGTTTTCGCCCTTGTGGTTAGTCATTTTGGGCGTAGCCACTGTCAGTTCTGCTTCGGGCGTTTTGTAGGCCAATACGATTTGGTCTTGGTAAAAGGGTTCCGTTTTGTTATTGCCTCCACCGACGCTTGCTCCTTTGGGCAAATTCCGAATCGGCCCTGCCACTGTAGGTGGTAAAGGCAGCGGGCTGGTTAGTTTTTCTCCTCCGCGAAGTTGGGTTTTACTCCACACTATTTTTTTCATGGCTTCCTGCGGTTTTACCCAAGTCCCGCCCGTTTCGCTCCAGCCTGCGGCAGTTACCATGGTCATTTCCAAACCCAAACGATCGGCTTCGGCCGCCGTGTGTTTGATAAGATCTAGCCATTCGGGCGTCATAAACTTGACTTTCTTGTCAACGGTTTGTCCACCGCCAATTGATACATCAAACGCCTGAAAACCACCAATACCGACGCGCTGCATCCATTCGAGGTCTTTGGTGATGCCTTCTCTGGTCACATTGCTCCCCACCCAATGCCACCACACGACAGGTTTGGCCGATTTGGGTGGATTTTGGAAGTTTTTAAACAAAGTTGACTGAGCAAGCCCTACTAACGAAGACCATATCAACGTGGCACATAAAAGTCCTTTTTTCATCTGACAGCACTAATGTTGTAAAATCAAGAAAAAATAAAACAAAACTACCTATACGAATTCACAAAAAATTATCAAATTTTCTCTATTTTCTGGCAAAATCAATCCATTTGTGTTCAGGTATGAAGCAATCCTCTAAATTCTCCATCGAAACACCCGCTGTTAAAAAATTGGAAGACGATTACTTTAGCCAAGAAATTGGTCTTTTATTTCAATTATTTGCTGCCTCCTTCTGTTTTGGGTCAAGTTCTCTGAACAAAGTTCTGGTTTGATACAATAAAAAAACCTATCGCAATAAATTATTGGTATCACTAATGGCTGATGAGTATTAAAATCCGTCGTTTGTATGCTTTGGTTATTGATCTTAACACCTCCTCCATGTTTCGCTATTTTTACCTCCTACTTTTTCTTTTTTGGTCGCTCAAAAATGAGGCTCAACCCAAAGAACAAGCCTATTTTGACCAAGCCCTCACTAACGGCAAAGTAGCTAATGAAGCCTTCCTGCGAAGTCATCGCTTTTTGTTGGGGTGGCTCAATAAAGCTGACCCAGCAACGGGCCTCATTCCCCGTAATCTTACCCAAAGTACTTGCATCTGGAACGCTTGGGATGCCGCTGCCGACAATTATCCGTTCATGGTAATGACCGCTGCCATGCTCGACAAGCCCCTTTTTGAGGGTAAAATGCGGGAAATGCTCGCCACCGAAACCCGACTTACTTCGCGCGTCGGACGGCTACCTGATACGTATTCGTTTTGCAAAAAAGGGTTTGAAAATGCAGTGATTGATAGCAGCCAACTGGTATTTGGCAGTGCTGAATACATGAAAGACGGGCTTATTCCGCTGACGGAGTGGCTAGGGCCAAGCCCGTGGTCGGAGCGGATGTTAGGAATCTTGGACGACCTCAATAAAATTGTGGATGTACCTACCCAAATCAAAGGCAACTTTTTTGGAAACAGCGCCGTGGTGGAAGTCGGGGGTGATTTGTTGCAAGTACTGGCGCGAATGTATTGGCTCACCAAAAACCCCAAGTGGCTGACGTGGGGTATCCAAATCGGCGATTATTACTTGAGCGAAGCCCATTTACCCACTCGTGCATTGTCGCGCCTTCGCCTACGCGACCACGGCTGCGAAATTGTGTCGGGGTTGGTAGAAATGTATGCGGTGGTATCGGTGATAAATCCTACCAAAAAGAAACAGTGGCAACCGTTTATTCACGAAATGTTGGATACTATTTTGGACAAGGGAAGAAACGAACACGGGCTTTTTTACGACGAAGTAAATCCACTGACAGGCGAAGTGATTCAAAAGCGAATCGCTGATAATTTTGGCTACACACTCAACGCCTTCTACACCGTATACCTTCTTGATAACCAAACCACTTACCGCAATGCCACCTTAAAGGCACTAAGTTCTCTACATGCCCACTATCGCAACCACGATTGGGAATCGGGCAGCGCCGATGGCTACGCCGACGCTATTGAAGGTACGTTGAATCTGTATTTGCGTGAGCCTATGGCCAGCACCAAAGACTGGCTCGAAAGCGAAATAAAGGTGTTGTGGAATTTTCAAAAACCCGACGGAATCATTGAGGGCTGGCACGGCGATGGCAATTTTGCCCGAACCTCATTGATGTATGCCCTTTGGAAAACGGCGGGTACGCAACTTTCAGGCTGGAATCAGGAAGTTATTTATGGCGCTGTGACCGAAAACAATACCGTTTATATCACGCTCAGTTCACCCAAAGCTTGGTCGGGAAAATTGTTTTTTGGAGGACAATGGCACAAACAACACTTACATATGCCGTTTGACTACCCCCGCATCAATCAGTTTCAGGAATGGTTTCCGATTGAAGCAAACAAAAACTACGAATTGACGATTGATGGGAAGTCTTCCAAAGTCAAGGGGGCAGTTTTACTGGCAGGCTACCCCCTCCAACTCAAACCCCAACAAACGATTCAAGTCCGGTGTAAGCGCTAACTTCTTTCTCACACAGAGGCGCTAAGGTTTTGATAAAATTCCTTAACGCCTTTGCGTGATTCTCTTTTTATTCTTTTACCTCAAAAACATAACTACCTGATATTAAAGGCAAAACAACCGCCCCATTTTCCAATTTGGCTCCTTTCCATTGCGTACTACTTTTGCCGCTTTCGGTGATTTGGGTTAGGTTTTTAGCAGGCAGATACAACGTCGCGGTCGTATTGGCAGGTACTGTGCATTTGTAAGTAAATTTGGTTTTCCCAGTTTTCATTCCACCAGTACCCAATCTCCATTCACTTATAATCCGTCCGTACATTGTGTCCACGTAGCCTTTGGCAAACGTAATGTGTTGGTCGGGGTCGGGTGTGGGTTTGAGCACAAACTCTTTGAAAGCGGCTTTGTTGGGATGGCGCTGGATTCCCAACGAATAATTGTACATCCACGAAGCCACTGCCCCAAACGAATAGTGGTTGAAGGAGTTCATGCTGTTGTTTCCTCCAAAACCATTTTCAACGGTATAGCTATTCAAACGTTCCCAAATCGAGGTTGCGCCATTGACCACCGAGTACAACCACGACGGGTAGTCTTTTTGCTGCACCAAACGATAAGCCTGGGCGTGATTCCCATTATCAGACAGCGCTTCCGAAATAGAAGCAGTCCCAATAAAGCCAGTCATTAGTGAGTAAGCGGGACGTTCAATGCCCCCATCGTCTTTATTTTTACGCTCAATGGTTTCATTTAAATATTTGATAGCAAATGGTTTATTTACTTCGTCAAACATTCCCAACGCCAACGGAATAGCATACGAGGCTTGGGTATCCATGAGCATTCCTTTGTCTGATTTTGTTTCAGCCGATTGCGGCCCTGGAGGCCCCATCCGTGCTGTTACCACTCCCGATTTGACGGTACGATGGGTGTTTTTATCAACATAGACGTCGTTGATGGTCTTTTTGATTTCTTGTTGACGTTTGACAAACTGCGCCACCTCGTCGGTTTTGCCCAAAATCGTCGCCACTTTACTCATAATCTCCAAGTCGTACGCAAAATATGACATCCAGAAAAGCGTATTATCATTTTTGTTGTTTTCGGGGCTCAACCAGTCGCCGAGTGGGCCTTCGTTCAAAATCCCCGTCGCTTTTTCTACCTTGGTTTCCAAGAAGTTGATGTACTTTTTCATAGCATCGTAGTGTTCCCGTAGAAGTTGCACATCGCCGTACTGTCGATATGTTTCCCACGCCACAGTGATCCCTGCACTTCCCCACAACGTTCCGCCAAAACCACCGCCCACGGGCGCTACGTCGGGAAAACGGCCATTTTCAGGCTGCATGTCACGCATGGCCAACAAATGGCGACGCAAAAAGGTATTGGCTTGAGTCAAAAAAGTAGCACTTTTGGCAAATACCGAAATATCGCCACTCCAGCCCATCCGTTCGTTGCGGGCGGGGGTATCGGTGGGAATCGACAAGAAATTACTACGTAACGACCATGTAATGTTTTGCCAAAGTTTGTTTACCAATTCGTTGGAAGTAGTATAACTCGACGATAAATCCATTACCGAACTAATCACCAGCCCTTTTACATCGCTCACAGGGATGGCTTGGTCGATGCCCGTAATTTCCAAATAACGATAGCCGTGGAAGGTAAAACGCGGCTGAATGACTTCGTCGCCCCCCTTCAAAATGTACAAATCTTGGGTCAACGCAGCCCGAATGTTCTCCATCATTACCATGCCTTCATTGCCTTTGTAATCGGGCAAATTGGGATATTTCATTTCGGCAAAACGCAGGGTAATGGCTTGTCCTTTTCGGCCATTTTTGATGGTGATTTGGGGTACACCTACCATGTTTTGCGTCATGTCATAGACAAATACCTTGGGGCGGACTTCCTCCACGCTTTTGGCGGTCAACGTTTTGACAATCGTGGCATTTTCACCCATTTGTCCAACAAGTTTAAAATTATCGTATTCCAGCGACGATTTCCGACCCAAGGCATCAGTAACGGTACCCTTAAATGCAGTCCCGTCTAACGCTACAACTACTGCCGATTTCCATGCGTCGTCGTTGTAGTCTGCAGTCGCCCAGCCATTCACGGATGCCTCTTTATTCGCATCATATACCTCGCCCTGAAAAAATGAGCCGTACCGAATCGGGCCATCGCCAAAAAACTTCCATTCGTTGGGGTTTGACGTCACCACTTGCTCCAACCCATCGGCGTAGGTAATCACTAGCTTGCTCAATAACGACTGACGGTCGCCGAAGAAATTCCAGTTTTCGCCACTGAACGTGATATTACCACTCCACCAGCCTTCGCTCAACCAAGCTCCAATCGCATTTTTTTGCCCTGATTTTATCCCAGAAGTAACATCGTACGTTTGGTATAGGTGGGTTTTGTTGTACTGGGTCAACCCTGGGTTAAAATAATCGTTAGAAACTCGGTTACCGTTAAGAAATAACTCGTAAATCCCACGGGCGGTAACGTATAAACGTGCCTTAGCGATGGGTTTCGACTGAGTGGTAAAAGTCGTTCGAAGCATAGGCGCTGCATTTCGGCTGGGGTCGGCCGTGACTAAGCCGCCACTTACTGCATAGCTTCCGTTCTCAATTTTCAAATTTGAGGCCGCGAAAATCCCCGAATACGGCTGCTTTTGAAGATTTTCGGTAAAAATTGGATTGGATGGATAGCGATAGTTCCGAACCGTTACCCCCGAAAAAAAGGCTTTTTGTCCGTTAGGAACGCGAAAACCGATGTCAGCCAACATCGGAAAACTGATGTAATTATTTCCACTTCCGACGGGGTTTAAGTTGAACCCCCGAGCACCAAACCGAGCGCCACCTCCTGCGGGTGCTGCTTTATCTTTCAGCTTATTAGCGTCTTTATTTCCGTCCACATAAAACTCAAACAATCCAAAATTACATTCCACCAGCAATTGATGTTTTTCGTATTTATTAGCCGCATTTATCAACGACTGCGGAATGTCAAAACTTTTCAATGGGACGTCTTCTTTATCCTCTTTGGTATAACCTACCCGGTAAATAATCAGTTTGGCGAGGCCTTCAGCAGCCTCGCTAACGTTAGAAATATCCAATTCCAAAGCCACATAACTCTCATTTTTGCCTTTGGTCACCCCCATGAGATTCAAGTCTTTGGTCATCAAACGACGGTCATTGGCACCAAACACAAAAGAGGCTTTGGTAGAACTGCTTGACTTGTCTAGTTGAACGCCATACTCAAATTTAAACACCGATAAATAATGCGAATACAACACCATATCGTCGTCGCCTCCCCCAATCCAATTGGCTCCCGACCACGCCGCAATCGTGGGATTCATCAAGCCCGTTTCAAACCACGATTTACTTGTAGTTGGTTTACCCGTATTGTCCCAAACGGTCAATTTCCACTGATAACGCGTGGTGGGTTGTAGGCCACTTCCCGCGTATTCAATGTCATGCGAAAGATCTGAATTCACCTTTTTAGTATCCCAAACTACTTGATTTTTAGCGTTGGAAACCACAATTTGATAGGCGGTTTGGCGGTAACCTCGTTTGGCGTCCAAGGCTTTCATTTGCCAAGAAAACTGCGGAATTGGGGTATCAATTCCTAAAGGTGTGGTTTGATAGTTAACTTGTAATTGATTCAGCGCGACATTAGCCCACACTTTTACCCCCAAAAAAAACAAGACACAAGCGGTAAAAAATAGTCTTTTCATTTTTGAACTTTGGTTTAGATATGCTATTGCATTTCTTTTAATTATTCAAAAATATATTGACATTATACTGCTTGTATCCTGTGCTTCCCCGTTATTGTCTCACATAGAGTCAATAAGAAATATCATCGAAGACGAAAATATAAAGCGAACGATTATGATTTTTTCACTCAAAAAGCCGGCGGTGAAAAAGCCGTATGAATTGTTGCGGGGGATTTGAGGAATATTGTTCTTTTGCGTTTTTTTCAAACAATTTCTGCGGAAGAGTACGCTGAGTTTCTTATTTTATTCGATAAAATTGAAAAACTAGCTGCGACGAGTCTCAGTCCGTGAATTAATGAAGCAGTTAGAAATTTTAGGCTCACTCAATGGCTAAATCTTATATTTTACCAAGCACAAAGCAAGCAAAGCATAAAACTGCAGTTTCTCTTTATTGACCTACTATTTCAGAAATGTCAGTCTTTATCCTCATACGATACAAACTCATAGGTAGCGTCGCCACCAGATACATTAAATTTCAAAAATCCCCTTGAACCATGTGTGTTACCGCGCCATGATGGTCGGCCAGCGATAGATCCCCCAGTGATATAGTGGGTTTTTTCCGCTATATTTAAGTCCTCAAACCAGTGAATGTGTCCTTGAAGAACAAACTTGAGGTTATGGTCTTTAAACATGGCTAAGACTTCGTTACGGTTAGCAACTGGGGGTTGAGAGAGATAACCATTTTGAGGAGGATACAAGTCATGGTAAGTTGTCAGCAAAGGAATATGGGCGACCACCACCACGGGGGTTGCGGGCTTTACAGAACTGAGGTCGTTTTTTATCCATTTTAACTGACCTTCATCTACTTTTCCAATATACTTATAGTTATCTACATCCAGCACGTTTAAGACCATAAAATGCCATCCTTTGTGGTCAAATGAATAGTAGGGAGTACCAAAATATCGCTTAAACATACCCAGTTTATAGTCGGGATGTAAGGAATCCTCTGGGCTTTCCTTATAGATGCCAAAGAGGTCGTGGTTTCCTACGCAATTGTAAACTGGTACGTTAAATCTACGGGTCTGACTGAGGTAATAAGTAAACAGAGAATCACCTTTTACCTGATTCCCCCGCATAATGTCAAAAATCTGGTCTCCGCCCGAAAGCACAAAATCAGGTTTTATTTGCCCTATTCGTTGTACTACTTTATTGAATGCTTTTTCTACGACGGGGTCGGGGCGTAGATGCATATCAGTCATAAAGACAAAGGAAAATTTTCCGTTTTGAGCCGAAACTGTGTCTAAACAGAGGAAAAAAAACAAAACAAGTAGAAAGGGCTTCATCATGAAAATACCATTTTTAAAGGTATAACTGCAAAAAGCACTGTGCAGGCTATGGCTTTGGATGAAGTGTGCATAAGTATCAATGTTTAATCTGTGGCAAATCCCCGTAATCATTGATAAACTCTGACATATTTTGCTGAGCAAATACTACTTTATCGCCATTTTCCGTGTATTTGAAGCGAAATACAATAGTTTGACCTGATAGTGAGCCAAAATTTTCCTCTAAGTACATCTGATAAAGTACATCTTGTTTGATAATCACAGGTTTTGACCAAGTATCATCTTCAAGACCTATTATAAAAACATAATGTCCAATAAACTGATCGATTTTTGCAAGATTGGTCTCTGATGCGCTAAACTGTGCCGTATGACCTACTTTTCCTAAAAATTGGTTAAACCTCTTGGTCACGGTTACCTATTTGAATAGAGGATTTTTTTTGTTTGCGTATCAATAAATTGGATATTTTGCATTTTTACCTGTTCATCATCATGCATGTCTAAGAAAATAGTTTATACTAGTAATTATATAGAACTGATATAATTCTACCTATTTCACGCCAAACCTAACTCCTTTCATCGCCTCTTCTTTCATAAAAGGCTGGTGATAAAGCCGTTTGCCTGTGGCTTTGAAGAAGGCG
>JALQYJ010000188.1 GCA_023254175.1 Runella sp.
GGTGCTTATATCTTCACCCTAGTCAAGCTGGTAAAAGGACAAAGTCAAACCCAAAGGCAGTTTAAAAAGCCGCTGATGACCTGTTTTCAACGGCTTTTCTAGAGTTAGACAGCCTATTGAGTCGTTATTCAATTGGATAAATGAAAAAACAGGTTTGCAAAATGCTTCCAAAGTCAGAGCAACAAATAGACTTTTTGTGCACATATTTGGTGCATTAGTTACTTCTCTCTTTTACTATATTTCTAACTCAATATTCGCATTAGAAATGAACTTGTAAGTGATTATTTTGAAGTTACATCATGGTTTGCGGTTTTTACTGAATTCAATTTTTAATGAATTGTAAGCAACACTTACTTTATCCCTACTACTTTTATTAAAAACTTGTCGGTTTCATTAAAAACACTTGACAAGTCTTTGGAAGTAAAATGAGACGCAATGACGTGGTCGCCTGTGTTGGGAAGAGCTACTTTTCGCTTTTGAGCCGTTGGAGTACCCAATTGGTCAAAGGCTTTTAACATGGCATCTACCGACACTACTTTGTCCTGATTTTCTTCGTCTTTGTAATAATACCCAATAAAAACCGGCATCTTTATTTGGGCAAAAGTCTGACGCTGTACAATGGCATCCATGCTTTGTTGGAGGGCTAACAACCCGTTAGTTGAATACCTCGTGAGCCAATAGTTGGCGCGGTCGGGGGCATAATGCGTGATGTCGCGGTAGTCTCCCATGAGGGTATGTAAAAGTTGATTTCCCCAAGGTCCAGTTGAAATTGCTAAAGCATTTTTATACACTGCAAAACATGGTGAATAAAGAACTAACGCCTTGATTTCTGGGTGGTTAGCTGCCAAGTAGGTGCTCAGTAAACCTCCTGCCGAGCATCCAATGACGATGACACTATCGCCCAAGGCTTTTCCTACGGCAAGAGCGTGTTTGGCACCTGCTACAAAATTTTCAGGGGTAAGAGTTTCAAAGGCAGTGGGTGATGTGACCCCTGCATCGTACATGCGAGCAAGGTAAAGATTACATTTGTACTTGGCCGCAAGCTGCTTGTGAATCGGATCGCCTTCAGCCCAACTTGCCCCAAAACCGTGTATATATACAATGCTATACTTTGTTTTTTGCTTTAGGGTTGTATCAGCCCAAACGATTCGGGCGGCATTATCGGGCTTGAGAGAAAAAGTAGCTTCTGAGGCTTGAATGTCTTTTTCAAGCTGAACCAAATTACTTGAAACTAAAGGCAAATCGGGTGAAAGTACGGGCCTGGCAGGTTTGGGGCCTAGAAAGTAAATAAGAGCCAGAACTAGGATGGTAATTCCGACCCATTTAAGAATTTTTTTAAACATGGGAAAAAGGTTAAGGGTTTGGTGATTGATGCGGTGAATGTAGAAAAATTACACAACCGAAACAAACTCGTCTTTCTTCGACATGATTTCATCGTAGGCCCCGTTCCAAAGAGCTAGCCGTTGGTGAAGCGAGGCTACAACGGCTTCCTCGGCTTCTTTCCAATTATTATCATTTTCTCCGCATAGATTTTCGGTCATTTGTATAGCCAAATGGCTATGGTGGTCACCGTCTACTTCAATATGTCGTTCGAGATAATATTTGAAAATTGAAATATTGTCGGGCGAGGTTTGGTTCAAATCGTTAACCATCGAAATAAACATATTCGGAATCAAATCTTCTCGTCCAAACGTAAACACGGCCGCTTGAACGTGGTTTTTGTGGCCACTGATAACCTCAAATGTATGCTTCACAAACTGAGCAGCTGCTTCGGGCGTATTGGCGTGTTGAAAGGCATCATCAAGGTTGCCTGTAGCTATAAATTTTTCTATAAACGTGGTAACGGGTCGAGTATCGGCGTTGGCTTGGCTCATTGCGTCCAAGTAAAGCTCAAAGTGACTTTTGCGATTTCCTTCGAGGTCTACGTCCGATTCCTCACCTACCACGATTTCATTGATAAGAAAACGGGTGTCTGCTGAGCCTTTTGGATACCAAGGAACTGTTGTGCACGTAAGTGAATTTTGGAGCGACTTCAACAAAGACATAAAATCCCATACGGCATATATGTGGTATTGCATAAAAATTTTGAGGTCGTCAATGCTTTCAATGGCCGAATAAATGGGGTGATGAATGATTTGATGACGAATAGATTCAATGCGGTTGTTGATTTGTTGAATTGAAGGATTCATAGTTTTTTGAAATAAAAGTAATAATAAGTAGTTGTTGCAATAACTACGATTTTTACCCTGAGTTGGTTTAGAAAAAAGTTAAAAAAATGAGTTAACCTAGAACGTACTATCCCATAAAAGTGTATAAACAAGTGCGCAAAACGATGGCTTTGGAAAGATGGCAAAGATTGAAATGAGTAATGTCTTAAAAAATAAGAAAATAATTATAAATTTGGAGAAACTAAAAACAAACCTTTTTAAACGATGAGACCGATTGATGCTTGGCTTAATGAGTACGGCGAAAGTCACCAAAATCCTACAAATAAGCTTGTTCATTGGATTTGTGTGCCTTCCATTTTCTTTAGTATTGTTGGGCTTTTGTACAGTGTAAAACTTCCGCTACCCATTACAGATACGTTACAACTGAACTTGGCGATGGTCATACTGGCACTCGTAACGCTCTATTATTTACGACTTTCGGTGACATTGGCCATTGGGCTTTTGTTTTTTACAGGGGCTTGTTTGTTTTTGGCACAACAAATTGAAAATCAAGGTTTAATGCTCTGGAAAGTCTCAGTAGCCATCTTCGTTATTGCTTGGATTGGCCAATTTTGGGGTCATAAAGTCGAGGGAAAAAAACCTTCTTTTTTCAAAGATGTACAATTTTTAATGATTGGCCCTGCGTGGTTGATGCACTTCATCTATAAAAAACTGGGGATTCCGTACTAATGGGAATGAATGCTTTCGAACGTCAAAAGAAAATTTATATTGAAGGGGCTTCTGGGGTCGTTTCTACGATTCCAGTAGACCCTTTCTTATTGGAACAAAAAGCCCTAAAAGCGATGTCTCCCCAGGCTGCGGCCTACATTGGTGGCGGAGCAGGGCACGGGTCGACGATGACGAACAATCGGGCAGCCTTTGAAAAATGGCGGATTATCCCTCGAATGCTACGCGATGTGTCCGTTCGTGATACTAGTATCGAATTATTTGGGCGAAAACTGCCGTATCCGTTTCTCTTGGCGCCCATTGGGGTTTTGGAAATGGTACATCCAGAGGCAGATTTGGGAGTGGCTAAAGCTGCCGCCGCATTGGACATTCCGTATATATTTTCTAATCAAGCTTCGGTTCCGATGGAAACCTGTGCTGCCCAAATGGGGACACAACCTCATTGGTTTCAATTGTACTGGAGCAAATCCGACGAACTGGTGAAAAGTTTTGTACAACGTGCCGAAACGTGTGGTTGCGAGGCCATCGTGGTAACTCTCGACACAACGTTGCTGGGTTGGCGCACGCAAGATTTGGAATTGGCTTATTTACCTTTTCTACATGGTTTAGGGATTGCACAATATACCTCTGATCCCGTTTTTAGGCAATTGCTCGATGAACCAGAGGCAACACCTGCCCCCAAACCAAAAATCACCTTTGATGCCATTCGTACGTTGCTAAGTGCCATTCAACATTACCCAGGAGGTTTTTTGCAAAATATGAAATCGGGCTATCCTCGGAAAGCGGTTAAGAAATTTGTAGATATTTACACGCGCCCCTCATTGACGTGGGAAAATTTACATTACCTGCGGAAAATCACCAAGTTACCCATTTTACTAAAGGGAATTCTTCACCCAGACGATGCCATGAAGGCATTGGACTATGGGCTGGATGGTATCGTGATTTCAAACCACGGAGGGCGACAGGTCGACGGTGCTATTGCTACGCTGGAGGCGCTTCCTGCCATTGCTGACAAAATCCAAGGCCGTATTCCTCTTTTGCTCGATAGCGGCGTTCGTGGTGGGGCGGATGCCTTCAAAGCGCTGGCGTTGGGTGCTACCGCAGTTTGTTTGGGGCGTCCCTACGTATATGGTCTTACTTTGGGAGGGGCTGCTGGCGTAGAAGAAGTTTTGGCCAATTATTTAGCTGATTTTGACCTCACAATGGCTTTAGCTGGTTGCCGTTCCATCAAAGAAATTGGTACTGATTCGCTGAAACAATATTAGTTTTGTGAGATAAAAGAGGGTAAACAAAGTTGGTTTTTGTTACCCCGTCTTTCTATGTTTTTAAAATAAGACCGTTTTACCCGTTTGGCTACTTACAAGCGCTAACTCCATGACACGAGTTGTGTTTCGAGCTTGTTGAGGCGTCACTTCAAGAGGAACTTTATTGACAATGGCTTGGTACACATTCTCATAGAAAGGGGCATAGTGCCCCGCAAAGCTTTTAACAACTTCTGCGCCTGATTCAGTGTACAATGTACCCCAAAGTTTCTCTGGTTCACTGCCCCAATCGTCGGTGTTAGGTAGGGCATTTTTGCGGAGTGTTTCTTCTTGAACGTCTAAACCCGATTTAAAGTAACTGCCTTTGCTACCGTGAATAATATATCGTAAATCATTCTGAAATACCAACAAACTGGCCTTTAAAATCACTCGTTTGTCAGCATAATTCATTTGAATATCAAAATAATCGTCGGTTTCTCCTTCCGGGCGAATGGTTTTGATGGTTGCCGTAATACTTTGAGGAGTACCAAACAAGACCAAAGCCTGGTCAATCAAGTGAGGGCCAAGATTATAAAGGTTGCCTGCACCAGCCGACGCCACCTCTTTCCAAGTTCCTTTGGCTACTTCGGGTCGAAAACGGTCAAAGTGAGCTTCGTATTCTATCACGTCTCCCAATTTGCCTTCTTCTAAAAGTGACTTAATTGTCAGAAAATCAGCATCCCAACGACGGTTTTGGTAGGCCGTGATGATTAACCCTTTTTCGATAGCTAAGTTGATTAAAATATCGGCCTCGGCGGTAGTATTGGTAAAAGGTTTTTCAATAACCACGTGTTTGCCCGCTTCTAAAGCAGCTTTAGCGTACGAAAAATGTAAGTCGTTGGGAGTACATATAAACACTAAATCAATTTTAGGGTCAGCCAGTAGTTCTTCGGTGCTTGTAACGACGGCAACAGTGGGGGCAAAATCATGCACCGTCGCGGCATTTCGTGTAACCACTTTGGAAAGCTTAAAATGAGGGTTAACTGTCAAAAATGGAGCATGGAAGTAGCGACCAGAAAGCCCAAATCCAATCAATCCAACGTTTAAAATAGGTTCAAGAGGTGAGTTCATATCAATACAAATGCGTTTACTTTTTAGAACGAAGCGATTACTGGAGCAAAGTTACTCTAAAGAAGGAGACAATTTGTTCAGTTATCTTTCTAAAGCAGGGATTGTGAAAATGTAGGTTTCTGAAAAGCGAGATTTGTTTGTACCTTTGTCCCCTCATTTTGAACCGCTATTTGAGGATGCGTTTTTTTGAAAAAAATAAGACTTTACTGGCTCGTTTTGGTTTTTTTATAATAGTTATTGCTCTTCTGCTAGTGATTCTTATTGGTATAGAGTTTTTTGTTGGTAATGGTGATGGCGTTTGGTTTGACTACGATTTGCGGCTCATTGGGTTTAAAATTTCGACTTGGGTCGTTTCCTTGGTGGTTTTGTTGTTGCTTATTCGTAACGTGTCACCTCTAATCCAAAACCTCATTTTGTCGTTTTTTTCGGTGGTATTTGTTATTTTGGGAATAGAAATGTTCGTAGGTTGGATACACGATGCGGGTCAAAAACCTTCGACCCAAGCGGCGCCTCTATACGCAGGTCCAGCTTATGAATCAAGTTATGCTTTCGACGAGTCTTTGGGGCGAAAACCCATTCCAAACCATACGTTTATTTGGGTAAAAACATTAGATGGGAAGCCTTTTATTCAAATTCCAATGAAAATCGACTCATTTTCTCGACGCATTACACCCTTTGCGGATTCATCCCAAACCGTACGGAGTAAATACGCCTTGTTCTTTGGTTGTTCGTTTACCTACGGAGATGCGGTTCGCGACAATGAAACTATGCCTTATTATTTCCAAAAACACAATGCCGATGTTCAAGCGTACAACTATGGCTTTTTTGGGTATTCGCCAAGGCATTCACTGGCGCGTTTACAAAATCAAAATATAGCTCAGCAAGTAGCTCAAAAACAAGGTGTTGGGATTTATACCTACATTGAAGACCACGTCAACCGAGCTATTCCTTCGGTGGGATGGATAGGAATGTACGACGGATACTTTCCTGATATTGACGAGAAAACGATGAAAACGCAAGGGGTCTATCGCTTTCTACACCCTTTGAAATACCGATTTGGAATGATGTTATTTAAAAGTAGAGTTCGGCAGCATTTTGCGATAGACTTTCCCCTTGCATACCGCCCTCAAGACTATGAGTTGACGGCTAATCTTATCAAAGCGACAGCTGAGGAGTACGAAAAGCAATTTAAAAACGAGGATTTTTACGTGATTTTGTACCCCGATGCGTTGAAAAAAGATTCACCAATGCTTACTTTGTTGAAAGAAAGGGGACTGAAAGTGTTGGATTATCGAAAACTTTTCCCGTACCCTGCAAAACAATACCAGCTTACGTACGACGGGCATCCCAATCCAGAGGCGCATCGTTTGTTGATGGAAAAGCTGACAAAAGATCTCAAACAACAAGGCGTTTTATAAAGAATGAAATTGTTGATCATAGAACGATTTGGTCTAGAAGAGCTTGAGGAAGTAGCTGCTAAGGTGTTGGATGTTGGCCGCAATGAGACCATTTGGCTTTTAAATGGGGCTATGGGAGCAGGCAAAACTACGTTTGTGAAAGCGTTAGGAAAGGTGATGGGGGTGATGAACAACGTTCAGAGTCCGACCTTTTCGATAGTGAATGAATATATCACTATGGAGGGGGAAACGATTTATCATTTTGATTGTTATAGACTTAAAAATACGGCAGAGGCGTACGATATTGGGCTTGAAGAATATCTCGATTCGGGGTACATTTGTTTGATTGAATGGCCCGAACGAATCGAAGAACTTTTACCAAATAGTTACGTAGAAATCCATATTTCGGGCCTTCCAGATGGAGGGAGGAAGTTGGAGGTTCTCAAAAAAACATAAATCAACATCGACAAACGTAAATCGACTAATTTGGACATGATGGGTTTTGGCGAATTAGCGCAACAAACAGCTTTGTATCCGCAAGAAGCGCTTGCCCCGCTCAAAACAAGCCAACATAGCTTGTTAATTGGGCTTCCAAAAGAAATTTCTCTTCAAGAAAATCGGATTGCGCTTACGCCCGAAGCCGTGGCAATTTTGATTCGAAATGGCCACCGAGTAGTTGTAGAAAAAGGGGCAGGGGAAGGGGCACAGTTTTCTGATAATGAATACAGCGAAGCAGGAGCACAAATCGTGTTTTCGCCACAAGAGGTTTATGCCAGTGATTTGGTACTTAAAATCGAACCTATTGTTGAGCAAGAACTTAACCTTCTCAAAAACGGTCAAACGATTATTTCTGCCCTCAATCTTCCCACTCGCGACCGCTCGTACTTTGAACACCTCAACCAGAAAAATATTACGGCCATTGGGTATGAGTACATCGAAGACCCTGCTGGGGGGCAGCCTGTGATACGTTCATTAAGTGAAATTGCGGGTAGTACCGTCATGCTTATTGCCGCTGAGTATTTGAGTAGTGCCAATAAGGGAAGAGGGATTATATTAGGAGGAATTACAGGCGTTCCACCTACCAAAGTGGTCATCATTGGGGCAGGAACAGTCGCCGAATACGCTGCTCGTACTGCCTTGGGGCTTGGGGCTGAAATCAAAATCTTCGACCAGCATATTTACCGCCTTCAACGCTTAAAATACGCCATTGGGCAGCATATTTATACGTCTATTATTGAGTCGGATACGCTTTCGGAAGCGGTTCAACGAGCTGATGTGGTGATTGGAGCATTACGACCTGAAGATGGCCAAAATATCTATGTTGTTACCGAAGAAATGGTCTCAAAAATGAAACCAAATTCGGTGATTATCGACGTGTCCATCGACCAAGGGGGCTGCATCGAAACCTCCCGAATTACAACCCACAAAGAACCCATTTACCGACAATACGACGTTATTCATTACTGTGTACCCAATATCGCCTCGCGGGTGGCACACACGGCGAGTGTGACGTTGAGTAATGTATTTTTGCCTATGTTGCTCAAAATGGTTTCGTTAGGAGGAGTAGAAGAAATGATGTACGCACGCCGTTGGTTTAGCAAAGGAGTATATACGCATCGAGGCACTCTGACTAACCCCTTTATTGCCAAGAAATTTTCAATGAGGCATAAAGACCTTAGCTTGCTGTTGGCAGCGAGGTTCTAATTTGTCGCTCTTCGTCAATCGCCATTCAGACATTCAAAAAAACATGATTAACCATAGTAACGAAAATACCTTAATGGACGACGCTAATTCGCCCGAAGTGAACAAACAGCTTTTGGGAATAGTGTCACAAGATTTTGTCAAAGTTTCAGACCAATTGAAAGAAGCTTCGTACCAGATTCGGAAACGAGGTTTTTCTATACACCCCATTTTTGTGGCAGTGCAAAAAGAAATTGAACTGGGAGTGTTATTGATTGGGAAAACAGAATTGGAAAATGAATGGTCGTACCGCGCCTCTATGCTAGACGAATTCATCCAGCGCAATCTCGTAGGGCTTGAGTCCATCGAGTTGTTCAAAGAAAACTATAAAAATCCTGACGAATACTGTTGCCTATTCGTAATACAAGGGGATTTTGCAGGTTTTATCTTTATTCCTTATCCAGAAGATTAACGACTAGTCAAAAACATTACCACCACTTATTTATTATGAAACCCAATCGTTTGCTTTTTTCATTGTCAGTGTTCGTCAGTGCTTTCTTGATGAGTTTTATTGTCAAAAAGGACGAAGGAAGTTACGTTACTGAAATTAACCAATGGCATCAAAAGCGAGTGGAAAGTCTTAAAAGTGAAGAAGGATGGTTGAATTTAGCAGGTCTTTTTTGGTTAAAAGAAGGAGTGAATACTTTTGGAAGTGATAAGGGAAATGACATCGTTTTTCCTGCCAGAGCTTCATATAAAATAGGTACGTTGGTGCTTAAAGACGATAAGGTCAGTTTCCAAGCCGACCCAAGTGCTAAGGTCAATTTGATAAAGGCCGAGGCGTCGCCAGGATTTGTGTTTGACGAAGGAAATACAACCACCATGGAGCAAGGCTCTCTTCGTTGGTTTATCATCAAACGTGGCCCTAAGTATGGCATTCGCCTTCGCGATTTAGAACACCCTATTCTAACAGATTTTCACGGAATTGACCGATTCAACGTAAAGGAATCGTGGAAAGTTAGCGCCCGACTTGAAAAGCCCGAAACACCTCGTACCATTGCAATTACGGATGTGTTAGGTTTAGTAAGTCAGCAGTCGTTGGTAGGTCATGCTGTATTTGAGTTTCAAGGCAAAACCTACCGACTTGCCGCTACAGATGCAGGAGGAGGACGGCTTTTTATCATTTTTAAAGACAAGACCGCATCGCACGAAACCTACGGTGCGGGTCGGTTTTTGTATACAGATAAACCTGACGAAACAGGCAAGGTAGTTCTTGATTTTAACAAATCCATCAATCCCCCTTGCGCGTTCAGCCCGTTTGCTACTTGTCCGTTGCCGCCTGCCGAAAATAACTTACCTATACGCATTGAGGCGGGAGAAAAAGACCCTAAAATGCACTAACTTTATTTTCTGGAATCATTCAGGGAGTAATTGTTGAAATTTTAGATTTAAAACACTACCTTTGCGCCCTCATTTTAAATGAGTTTACAATTTTACACATTTAACAATTCTCAGTATGTTCACAAAACAGTATGAGATGGTGTTCATTATGACTCCCGTTTTGTCTGACCAACAGATGAAGGACACCGTCGATAAGTTCCGCAAAATCCTTACCGACAACGGTGCGGAACTCGTACACGAAGAGAACTGGGGGCTTAAGAAATTAGCCTATCCAATTCAAAACAAAAACACTGGTTTTTATCAGTTGATTGAGTTCAAGGCAACGCCTTCGCTTATCCAAACGATTGAGACTGAGTTTCGTCGCGACGAGCGCGTAATGCGTTATTTGACAGTTGCTATGGAGAAGCACCACGTAACTTATGCCGAGCGTAAGCGTAGTGGATTAGTTGGTAAAAAACAAACTGAAAACAACTAAGGAGGGCCAAGACATGACACTTGTAAACGAACCAATCGAGCGTAACCAAAATCGCAAAAAGTACTGCCGTTTTAAGAAAGCGGGTATCAAATTTATTGATTACAAAGACCCAAATTTCTTGTTGAAATTGGTAAATGAGCAAGGTAGAATTTTACCTCGCCGCCTTACTGGTACTTCATTGAAGTATCAGCGCAAAGTGTCGCAAGCTATTAAGCGTGCGCGCCACTTGGCTTTATTACCGTATGTAGCTGACCAATTAAAGTAAAAACGGAAGGAGAAACTGACGATGCAAGTTATTTTAAGAACTGATATTGCTGGGCTTGGTTATAAAAACGACGTCGTAGACGTTAAACCAGGCTATGGTCGTAACTATCTCATTCCGCAAGGCTTTGCGGTAATGGCGACCGATTCAAACAAAAAACAATTAGCTGAGAACTTGAAGCAAGTTGCTCACAAAGCAGAAAAACTCAAGAAAGATGCCGAAGATTTGGCAGCTGCAATTGGAGATATAACGCTTAACATCGCTGCGAAAGTGGGTGAAAGCGGTAAAATCTTCGGCCGCGTTACTAGTATCCAAATCTCTGACGCTCTTAAAGTGAAAGGTTTCGATGTTGATCGTAAGAAAATCACTATCGAGGATGTGAAAGTGGTAGGAACTTACAAAGCACAGCTTGATCTTCACAAAGAAGTTAAGCACAGTGTGAACATCAGCGTAGTAGGCGAAGAATAAGCTGCTCCGTAAGTGTTGATATACAAAAGGCGCGGTTTCGAAAACGCGCCTTTTGCTTTTTTGGTTATCATCCCTGCGAAGGTGAATCGTTGGTGGCTGCTTCAGCCGAAGGGGTTTTGCTTTTGATGCTGTCTAACAATTCTTGTAAAAGACGTTCTGCTTCAGGAGTGTACTTTTTCAATGCCTCTGCTCCTTCATTTTTAAGTTGATCAAAATATTCGGGCATTTTATCAAGCGCTTGTTCGGCTTCTCCTTTCAGGTCGTTGGCTTTGGCCTTCAAATCTTCAAAAGTTTTTTCACCTTCTTCGGTTTGTAAGTACTTGTGTAAAGCGACGCCAGCGGCGGCGCCTAAAATGAACGTTGCTAAGTGTTTTGCATTGACCATGACGATAGGTAGTTTAAATTTGTGTCAGAAAGGTAAAGAATACCGTAGGTTTCTACAATGACTTTCTACAGGAATGGTTCGTCTTACTTTTCAATCGGATAAATAACTAGTTAGAATCAGGCAGAGTGCAGCTCTTCGTACATTTGTTGACGGCCTTTTTTGTAGGCCTCCCAGTCAAAATTTTTCAAAAAGTTGGCATTTTTTTCGTCCGAAAGTGGGTAAGTGCGGTGTTTTTAATTATTGAGTGTGAGTTTTTTCATTAGGAAGGTGAGTTTATTTAGAAAAAGTCCAAACTGAATTCTGTTTTATTTTGTTACACTAACCAAAAGTCAAAAACTAATTGACAATAAATCAAACCGTAAACTCAATCATAGGTTGATTTTTGATTAAGATATTATTTAATTGTAGTTATGTTAGATATTCAAAAAATACGCCAAGACTTTCCCATTCTCAACGAAGTAGTTCATGGCAAGTCATTGGTTTACTTTGACAACGCCGCCACAACTCAAAAACCACTTATAGTTTTGGAAGCCTTGGCCAACTACTACGGGCATTATAACGCCAATATTCACCGTGGGATTCACTTTTTAGCCGAGAAAGCAACCTCTGCTTTTGAAGCTACTCGTCATAAAATTCAAATTTTTCTCAATGCTCCTCGCGTAGAAGAAATCATTTTTACTTACGGCACTACCGATGGTATCAATCTTGTTGCCCAATCATTTGGTCGTTCGTTTTTGAAAGAAGGGGATGAAATCATCATAAGTACGTTGGAACACCATTCCAACATCGTGCCGTGGCAGATGCTTTGCCAAGAAAAAGGGTGTGTTCTTCGGGTGATTCCTATCAATGACGCAGGCGAATTGCTCATGGATGAGTTTGAGAAAATGCTTTCCGAACGTACGAAACTGGTTTCGGTGGTGCACGTCTCAAACGCGTTAGGAACCATCAATCCCGTGGCCGAAATTGTGAAAAAAGCGCATAATGTAGGGGCAAAAGTGTTGATTGATGGAGCACAAGCCACGTCTCATATCGACATTGATGTTCAGGCGTTGGACTGTGATTTTTATGTATTTTCTTTGCACAAATTGTACGGGCCTACGGGCATGGGGGTCTTGTACGGCAAAACCGAAATTTTGGAGGCTATGCCGCCTTACCGTGGAGGCGGGGAGATGATTAAAGAGGTAACGTTTGAAAAAACAACCTATAATGAATTGCCGTATAAGTTTGAAGCAGGTACACCTAACATTGCCGATGTAGTGGCGACCAAAATGGCCGTGGATTACGTGGAAGAGCTAGGCAAAAAAGCGATTGCTGATTACGAACAAGAACTTTTGGTGTACGGTACTGATGCCTTGTCGGATATTGAAGGCTTGCAAATTGTGGGTACGGCCAAAGAGAAAGTGAGTGTGTTGTCGTTTGTAATGGAGGGAATTCACCCGCAAGACATTGGTGTAATTTTAGATCAACAAGGCATTGCCGTTCGGACGGGGCATCATTGTACTCAGCCGTTGATGAAACGCCTTGGACTGGTCGGAACTTCCCGTGCTTCTTTTGCCGTTTACAATACCAAAGAAGAAATTGATAAGTTGGTAGTAGGATTGGAGAGAGTTAAAAAAATGTTGGGCTAAATAAAAGTAGCGAGTTCATGGCTCGTTAAACTATACATGACAATTAACGAAAAACAAGACGCTCTTATCGAAGATTTTGACCTCTTCGACGACCAATTGGAAAAGACCCAGTACATCATTGATTTGGGAAAAAAATTGCCACCTATTGCGGAGGAATACAAAACCGATGAAAACCTCATCAAAGGCTGCCAATCGCGAGTGTGGCTACATACCGAAATGCGGGGGGAGCGGGTGTATTTTGAAGCCGATAGCGAACCTACGGCCCAGATTAGCAAAGGGTTGGTAAGTTTATTGATTAAAATCCTTTCAGGGGAGAAACCCGAAGATGTCGCAAATGCTGATTTGTACTTTATTGAAAAAATTGGAATGAGTACCATTATCACCTCTCGTCGAGCAGGTGGTTTGGCTTCAATGATTGTACGAATGAAAGACTTTGCCCAAAAACAACTTATTGCTTAACACTTACCTATTATGTCTGAAGCAGAACTTAAAGAAGAAGTAATCAAGGCCATAAAACAAGTATATGACCCCGAAATCCCCGTAGATGTATGGGAGTTGGGGCTGATTTATGACCTAAAAATATTCCCAGTCAATAATGTGTATGTCGAAATGACCCTTACGTCGCCTTCTTGCCCTTCAGCAGGTACGATTCCTGTTGAAGTTGAACAAAAAATTCGCGAAATTGAGGGCATCAATGATGTAAGTGTTGAATTAACTTGGGATCCTCCGTATTCGCAAGACATGATGAGCGACGAGGCAAAACTTGAGCTCGGATTTATGTAGTCCTTTGTTTAAAAGGTAAAAACAACCTAAAACTGTCAACTTAAAAACTGTCAACTGATTATGTATCCTCCACATTTAGTGGCTCCAATGCGAGCTCAACTAACCGATAACGGTTTTACTAGCCTTGAAACGGCTGAAGCTGTCGATCAATTTATGGCTAATGCGAAAGGCACTACCTTAGTGGTAGTTAACTCGGTGTGTGGTTGCGCCGCAGGAGCAGCCCGTCCAGGAGTATTAGGCGCTTTGCACTACAGCGAAGTAAAGCCTGATAACTTGGTAACGGTGTTTGCTGGGGCTGACCAAGAAGCAACCGCGAAAATGCGTGAATATTGCTTGCCATATCCACCGTCTTCGCCTGCAATTGCAATTTTTAAAGACGACGAATTGGTTCATTTCATCGAGCGTCACCACATTGAAGGTCGTAACGCTCAAATGATTGGAGAACACCTTATTATGGCGTTCGAAGAGTTCTGCGGCGAAAAAGCATAAGTGATAAATTCTCCTGAAAAATCCTCTCCTCTTGGTAGTGAGAGGTTTTTTTATGGAGTTTGTTGGGGGTAACTCTAAACTTCTATCCTCGATTATTTGTTACCCTTCTATTAACATTTTTTGACATGATTGGGCATCGCTTTTTCGAATTCAAATCTTCTGAACAAACGAGTAAAAACAAGTTTGACGAGTTGTTAAATATCTTTCAACAACTGCTTTTGATGACTTCGGGCGATGTGTCGCAGGCGATGTCATGGATGAATCAATTGGATAGGCAGTACAAGCTGACGGATGACCAGTACGGTATCGGTGATTTCTTTGAAGAGTTGAAGCGTAAGGGGTATATCACTGAAGAAAACGAAGAAGGGGAAGTGAGAATGACTCCCAAAAGCGAACGAAGTATCCGTAAAAATGCGCTTGAAGAGATTTTTGGAAAGCTGAAACGTTCTAAGTCAGGCGGGAATCACCGTACACCATATACAGGTACGGGCGACGAAATGAGCAGCGACATCCGAAATTTCCAGTTTGGGGACTCATTGGAGCAAATTTCCATGACCGAATCCATTAAAAATGCCCAAATCAACCACGGTGCTGATGATTTCTACTTGTTGGAAAATGATTTGGAGGTCGTAGATAAAGAACAAAAAACGAGTACTGCAACCGTGCTGATGATTGACATTAGCCACTCCATGATTTTGTACGGGGAAGATCGAATTACCCCCGCTAAAAAAGTAGCATTGGCGATGGCCGAACTGATTAAAACTAAATACCCCAAAGACATGCTCGACATCATTGTTTTTGGGAACGATGCCTGGCAAATTCAAATCAAAGACTTGCCGTATTTAGAAGTGGGGCCGTACCATACCAATACCGTGGCAGGGCTTGAACTGGCAATGGATTTACTGCGTCGTCGTAAGACCAAAAATAAGCAGATATTTATGATTACTGACGGAAAGCCTACGTGTTTGAAGGAAGGAATAAAGTATTATAAAAACAGCTTTGGCCTCGACCGCAAGATTGTGAATAAAACCCTGACATTATCGGCTCAGTGTCGGCGTTTGGATATTCCAATTACGACGTTCATGATTGCCTCTGATCCTTATCTGAAGCAATTTGTACAAGAATTTACAAGGGTAAATAATGGTCGAGCTTATTACAGTAATCTCAAAGGTTTAGGCGGATTTGTATTGGAAGATTTTCAGCGAAATCGACGTAAAAACTTAAAGTAGTGTCATCAAAAAAGCTTTTTTATATTTCTATTATTGTCTTTGTGGGAATAGTGGCCTATCAGATGTATGTGAAAGCCACTGAAAAAGAAGTAAAACCGCTCACCAAAACTTGGGAAAAAGCCGTCCCGCACCAGGCTGTCCCTAAAGGCTTGGCCTCTTTGAGTGCCAAACAGTGTGGAGCATGCCACCAAGCGCACTACGAAGAATGGCAACACTCAACCCACGCTCACGCTTGGACCGACCTGCAGTTTCAAGCAGAGTTAAGGAAAGAATCAAGCCCTTATCTGTGTATTAACTGCCATATTCCTCTTCAAAACCAACAGGAATACATCGTTTCGGGGCTTGTAGAAGGCGATATTTATCAGCCAGTAAAAAAGAAAAATCCTCACTTTGATCGTGAACTTCAACAAGAAGGCATCAATTGCGCTAGTTGCCATGTTCGAGACAATGTGGTGATTGGAACGACGGGTACTGCCAAAGCCCCCCATGCTACGCGGAAAGATGTTGCTTTCTTGTCAGAAAAACTCTGTATTTCTTGCCATAATGCGAGTGCGGTTGTTACGCCAACGCTCGTTTGCACTTTTGAAACGGGTGATGAATGGAAAAAAGGGCCATTTTACGGCAAAAAAACATGTATTAGTTGCCACATGGAGCCTGTAGAAAGAGAAATTGTAATTGGTTATGGCAAACGCCTGAGCCACCTGCACTATTTTGCGGGGTCGGGTATTCCCAAAAGAAAAGGAGCGAAAACCAAGGGCTTGAATGGATTGTCATTTACTACTTCAAAATTGGCTACTACTTACAAGGTCGGTGAAGAACTTGACTACCAATTGACGTTAAAAAACGACTTTGCAGGGCACCGCCTCCCAACGGGTGACCCCGAACGCTATTACGAGATTTTGCTAGAATTAGTGAACGCTGAAAACAAAGTTATTGCTTCAAAATCTGACCGAATTGGCGAGAAATGGGAGTGGTGGCCTGCTGCTAAAAAACTTTCAGACAACAACCTAAATCCTGGTGAAGAACGCTCTTTCGTGTTGAAACAGACACTAAGAATACCCCAAGCATTGACCCTACGAGCCAAAGTGACCAAACACCGCCTTAATCAAGAATCGGCTACTTACAATAAACTAGACAGTAGCTACCCATTGTCGATTACGGTGTTTGAGAAAGAATATAAGGTTTCGGTAAAGTAAGTAGTACTTAAATTTGCTGCATAGAAACCCGAAAGCATTACCTTTGCGTTAGCAAAAAAGAAACAGGGCTAGAAAACAAAATAGGATAAAAATGCAAACCTATGAATACAAAGTGATTGAGGTAAAACCTGGAGGTTTTTGGGGGACAAAGTTGGAGCCACAAGATATTGAAAATAAACTCAATAGTATGGCAGGCGAAGGGTGGGAGTTAGTAAATTCCTTGGACATGAATGCCTACGAAGGGATGACTTCGAAGATTGTGTTCATTTTTAAACGCGTTAAAACATTCTAATGGTTTTTCAGCAAGAACCTATTTGTGCCTTGGCGACCCCGTCAGGGGTCGGAGCTATCGGGGTAATTCGGGTGTCGGGGGATGGAACGTTTGTGGTTGTCAATAAGCTTTTTAAGGGCAAAGATTTGACCAAAGTCGATTCCCATACGATTCATTTTGGTACCATTCGTTCGGGCAACGACATTATTGATGAGGTTTTAATTGCCGTTTTTAAAACACCAACCTCCTTTACCAAAGAAGATACGGTCGAAATCTCTTGTCACGGCTCAGACTATATCATTCGCCAAATCCTTAAGCTGCTTGTTCAAAATGGGGCAAGGTTGGCGCGCCCAGGGGAGTTTACCCAACGAGCGTTTCTGAATGGGCAGTTTGATTTAATACAGGCTGAGGCTGTTGCCGATTTGATTGCCGCTGACTCGGCAGCAAGTCACCGCACGGCGTTGAACCAATTACGGGGTGGGTTTTCAAAAAAATTGGCATTTCTGCGCGAAGACCTTATTCACTTTGCCAGTATGGTGGAATTAGAGCTGGATTTTGGCGAAGAAGATGTTGAATTTGCTAATCGGGACGATTTACGGGCCTTGATAAATAATCTTCAAAAGACCATCGCACCACTGATTGATTCTTTCGATTATGGTAATGCTCTCAAAGAAGGGATTCCGGTGGCTATCATTGGAGCCCCGAATGTGGGTAAATCAACACTACTTAACGCGCTTTTGAACGAAGAAAAGGCTATTGTGACGCCGATTGCGGGTACTACGCGCGACGTTATCGAAGATATTTTGTATCTTGAGGGTATCAAATTTCGAATTATCGACACGGCAGGTATTCGTGAGACGGTGGACGTAGTAGAGTCAATTGGGATTGAGCGTTCCAAAAAAGCCATGAACCAAGCCGACGTGGTGGTACTGTTGTTTGATGGGCCAGAAACCTATGTCGAAGTAAAGCAGTTGGCCGAAGGGCTAGAGGAGAAAAAAAAGGTGTTATGGGTAAGGAATAAAGCCGATTTGACCTCACCTAACGCAGGGTTCGGAGAGGCTGAAGTTCTCATTTCCGCCAAAACAGGCATAGGCATCGAGAATCTCAAAAAAGCATTGGTTGCAGTGGCAGTAGCTGCCAAAGCCGCCGACGATACTGTGGTAACCAACTTACGCCATTACGAACACTTAGTAAAAACGCAACAAGCCCTATCGGATGTTTTGAATGGCCTAGTAATAGGAATTACGGGAGACTTTTTGGCACAAGATATTCGTTTGGCATTGCACCACTTAGGAGAAATCACAGGTCAAATCGCTACTGATGATTTATTAGATAATATTTTCAGTAAGTTTTGTATCGGAAAGTAACCGACCAAAATAAGCAAATATCAAACACATAGTAAAGACAGCTAAACTCCTAATATTTAGGTATTTAGCTGTTTTTTATTGCCT
>JALQYJ010000021.1 GCA_023254175.1 Runella sp.
GAACGGATTGTGAAAGAACTTCAGCGGCAGTTTACGGCCAAAACTCCACAGGGGGATTGGAAGGTTTTTGGCGAAAAACACTCGATAGGAGCGTTGGAAGTCACCTCAGAATGGGGCGGATTTGTGCACCTCTGTACCGACCGCTACGACCTCATCATGGAGCGAGCCGACATTGCTTCGGCGCGCAAAGCGTTGATTGATTCCATGAAACCTGCTACTTCAACCTTGCCTTCGTTGTACGTTCACCTCGACACGATGTACACCGAAAACCCACAAGCTGTCGCCCAACGCGCTCAAGATACTTATTCCATAAGCGTAGAAATGAACTTGGGAAATTACCGATTGCAAGACACCGAAAGCGCACGCTTGGTACAATCTTCTCAAATTATCAACGTAGCAGGGGCGCCCCTTGCACTTGAAGTGTTGTTGAAGCCTGATTTGAAAGGGGCAGCAGGTCGCCAAGAAACGGTGATTTTGTTGGGTGGGTGGACTACCAAGCCTATCCAAAAAGGCCAGGACACGCGCTACCAACCACAGTTTAGAAAAGGAGGCAAGCTGATAGAAAACCTAGTCGTGACTATCACCGCTCCTACCGAAATCGCTCGCCAAGTTGTGAAAGGTATTGATTGGAAAGCAATTGACGCTACGCTTTTGAAATAAGCGAAATTCGCAGTAGGGTCGGGTTAATGAGTAACCCTTTAGACCTACACAGTTTTAAATCTTAAAGAGCGAATACCCCAAATCTCTCGTGGAAGACATATCAAACGTATATGAAGTAGAAGTGTTGGGGATTTTCACGCGTACCTTATAACCCAAGGTTCCCGTAGGAAGTCGCCCTGCGAGGTGGGTAAATAAAAACGTTCGTTGCTGAGCATTGTACGACCCAAATACCATTGGATAGGGTTGATTATTTTGGTAAAAACCACCCATCCACCAGCCATTGTAATGCGCCTCAAAAGGTGTTTGCGGATAGCCCCCCGTTATCCACGTTTGTCCGCCGTCAATACTCACATCTACGTGGACAAGTGATTGATTTTCAATGTGATTTTTATAGGGTGCTATCTTCTTTTGGGCTAAAATAATACTCTCACGTACCATAGGGTTCACCTTTCCAACAGTATTAGCCTCCCAATTGACAACCCCATAGTTTTGAAGGTTAGCAAACCCTACCATCGCATCATAAATTCGCTGTTCAAATATATCCGTAGTTGCCAAGGAGTAAGGACTAAAATTGTACGTACGGGGCGTAGGCTCCCAATTTAGAAATCCTAATTTGGTTGGTTCTTGATAACGAGCACAGTAAATAGTACTCCATACAAGCAGCAAAAAATGGTCATCTGTTTGCCAGACCAGTTCGGGCGAGGTAGTCGTAAATTCGACAAAATTTCTACCAGCAGGGATATCTATTTCGGTGAATCCACGCCAATGTTGAAACGTAACTCGATACGTTTTATCGGCATTACGAAGGCTTCCATCTTGGGCGTGCAATGATAACCTCACCCGACGATTTCCCAGAGCTGTAGAGGGGTCAGCGCCAATATCAACAATATGGTAGCGGGTGGGTATACCTGGGGTTACGTTGGTTTTGGGAGTTTCTCTCAGGCGAATGATGTCGGTATTGACCCAATAATTTACGTTAGTATCATACTGAAGAACTGCCCACATGGCAAATTGTTGCACAAAATCCCATGCTTCCATGTAGTTTAGTTCCTCATTGACAGCACGGTTGTTAAATTTATTTTTAAGTTTCCAAATGGGGTTATTGGGCACACCCCAATTTGAATGAATATTACCATTATCGTCAAACTGAGGAAAGATAAACGGATCCATTTGATTGATCGGGCCTGCTCCGTACTGCCAAATTTTCGCCCCGTTACTGTAGAGTTTTGTTTTGTAAAACAACTCCGTAAAAACATAACTCCAGCGGTGCTGAACATGGTCAAAAAACTGATAGTCGTCCCAATTTTTGTAGGTAGGGTCAGTGCCACCGTTCAAAACATGGCGGTATTTCCCATTTTCCCACACTTGTCGCCCCCGCAAAATAGACAGCCAATCGGCATTAAAAAATGTCTCTATGTCCCAGCGCAGAAAGCCCATTCGCCCATCACCTGCGTACTTGGCTCGGCGGTCGAGTTCGTATTCGGTCAGCAAAAAAGGGTTCCATTTGCCTGCTTCGTCCACGTTTTCAATCGTCACCGACAAAAAAGGCGCATTAAAACAACGAAAACTTTTTCCCTGAGCCGATAGCACCCGATTCGGGTCAGGAACATACACTGGGTTTCTTCCAAAGTTTACCCCATCGACCGTAAAAGCATCCCGAAAAGCTCCTTCATTAATATCTGTGTAACGGTTTTCCTTGGGTTTTCCTTCTCCTACTCCGCCAAAAAACGCTTTAAAACCATAATCCCGAAAGTCTGTTACGTCGTCCCATACCACTTTTTGGGCTTCAAAAAGCTTTAACAAGTGTCGAAACGGTTCGTTTGAGGCAGTACTTGACAAATCAAAGGTTCCCAATTTTGCATTAGGGGTATATCCTTGTGGATAGCCCCCCTCATCAGGTTCGTAGAGAACTTCCGCTGGAATACCCTGCGCTTCAGCATTTTTGCAAAAACCCACACCAAGCAACAATATCCAACAAATACGCTTTATCATGTGCTTTTTTCTTAATTAAAACCTTACTCCCGAAAACAAGCCATTATTCGTTATCCACAAAATTCTGTCAAGAGCATTTACTTCACCGTCGAGATTTATATCTGCTACCAAGTATTTTCCAAACAACCCATTGGTTTGGGTCCAGGCTGTAATATCGTTGGCGTTAATCTCCGAACCTATACTTTTTACTATATCACCTGCATACATCATATAACGGGTATCCTTCATTTTTTGCCCAACTGCTGGGGCGTTGGCAGGGATATAGGATTGATTAATACCAAAATCATAGAAAAATCTCTCGTTTACAAAAAGGGTAGGAGTGGCTGCCACAATAGGTAGGTGATTACGATGTTCAACCGCCACGTAATAATCGGTGTATTCTTTTAATTGACTTGGACAACCTTGAATCGTCGGAACTAATCCATTATTTTGAAGTAAAGCAGCCGCTTTAAAAACAGTAGTGGCAGGGTTAGCAGGGTCGGTTCGTAGAGAAATCAGTACCCAATCCGTAACGGAAGGATCATAAATAGACGCTGTTTCGTTGCCCGAATAATACCAAGGTGCCCCAGAATAGGGCTGACCAGCAGGTGTTTTAGTAGCCAAAGGATTTATCGGAGTTTGACCTGGCAATAGTCCCTGCTCGTTTAACTTAGTCGTCATTGATCCTACTCCATTACGATAGGCACCCTCCAATAGCACACGAATGCTACCAACACTTTCGGGTAGGGGTTTAGTTCGGATAGTAATCATGGCAGCGCTTGTACAACCCGTTGTGTAGCGAGCTTCGAGATAAAAGGTAACCTCTGTACTCTCCAACATAATGTTAGTGGGATTTATGACAATAGGACCATCATACGAGCCTTTTCGCCATATTGGTTCAGTAAAACTCCCATAATTTGCTACTTGTGCCGGCAATGATAAAGGGCCTTTGTGGCAAATGGTAGTGTCTGATGCCATCCGTAGAGGCATACATGCTTCTACTTTCCAAATTTCACTTCCTTTTTCGCCATCGTCAGCCGAAAAAAATAGGGTATCACCAATGACCGTAAGATTACTGACCCCGCTACCTGTTGTACCTGAAAACAACTCCAATACTTTTGTTCCTGCTTCCGTGCCATCCGTTTGCCAAAGTTCTCTTCCCCAAAAATCGTCGTAGGCTGTAAAGTAAATACTGGCTTTTCGGAGCATAAACATAGATGGATTACTGTTAGAACCCTCCCCACCAACGCGAATATTTTTGACCATTTTTGTCCCTGCTACCGTTCCATCCGAGCGCCATAGCTCTTGACCAGACGTTCCATCGGTAGCCGAAAAGTAAAGAACTCCGTTCAGCGCTTTAATATTGCGTGGGTCACTGCTTCCACTACCCGCCTGAACATCTACAGCAAGAACTGTTCCAGCCGCCGTTCCATTTGATTTCCATAGCTCTATCCCTCTTTGTCCGTCATTGGCTGCAAAATAAAGGGTACTATTCAAAGTCGTCAAGTAATGAGGCATTCCACTCATCGAGCCACTCCAAATGTCTTTCACTTGTACCGTACCCGCTGCAGTCCCATCTGATTTCCACAATTCAAACCCATGTACACCATTAGTAGCTGTAAAGTACAGCGTCCCGTTCAGATTAGTAAGGTACTGAGGATTTGAGCTGCCTATTCCTTCATAAATATCTTTGACCAAAATTGTCCCGGCTGCCGTACCGTTGGTTTTCCACAGTTCATACCCATTAACGCCATCGTTTGCAACAAAATAAAGGGTTTCATTAATGTTGGTTAGTTGCTGAGGGTTTGAGCTTCCTGCCCCTGGCACAATGTCTCTAACAATAACCGTGGTGGCATCTGTACCACCCGATTTCCAAAGTTCGCTCCCTGCCCCTTCGGTGGTTGCCACAAAATACAGTGTTCCGTTGACATTCGTTAAGCCACTAGGCATACTACCCTGCGGCCCATTGTTGATATCCTTCACGCGAGTTGTACCTGCGGCAGTCCCATTCGATTTCCATAGCTCTTGGCCATAACCAACTTGATCAGCGACCAAGTACAATAAACTCCCCACGCTCATAAGAGCATAGGCCGAACCTGGTAAGTCGGTGATTTTAATGGTATTAGACGATTCGCCCTGCGACCTCCACAGCCCTACGGTAGAACCGTTTTGTTTAGCCGTAAAATAAAGTGTTCCGTTATGATTAGTGAGAAAGCGCGGGTCGCTTCCCAGCGTTGCCGACGTTGTGAGCGGGTCGGCTTGCAGATTAATATCTTTCAGTAATAGCGGATATTGAGCGTACACACTGCTCACCAAAAATAGCAAGCTCCACAAAATAGTTTTCCTAACAAATAGCATTACTGACACCGAGTTTTTCGAGTATCGCCCACAACGATTACGTCGATGTATCCAAAGAAATGGGCAAAATTTCTTTGGATACAGCAATAAAAGTGCCAAAATAATTAATACTGGGTTCTCTATTAGTCAAAGAGCCATTCAACGGCCTTCGGAAACTCTTTCCCCCAGCGCATCTCGGTATGCTCGCCAGCGGGGTCGAGTGATAGCTTAAATTGAAGCCGTTCGTTGTTCCACCCTTGACGTTCAATCGCCTCTTTCAGACGCTCTACGCTCGGAATCATGTAGCGCCCCTCTTTCCCACCAGCATAGACGTAGATTTTGGTCTCCAGCGGGTTAAAAAATTCGATGGAGTCAAAATAAATTTTGTCTGATACCCAAAGCGAAGGAGAAAAAATCATAAGACGGCCCAACGTTTCAGGATACATTAGGCCCGCATATATGCTTATTAAGCCCCCCATTGAGCTACCTCCAATGCCCGTAAATTGACGCTCTGTACGAGTACGATAATTTTTATCAATGTAAGGCTTCAGAGTACGAACAATAAAATTGGCATATTTTTTCCCTGCTCCTTTGCCAAATTTTGGATGTGTATAGGGTGCAAATTCGTGCAAACGGTCTTCGTCACCATGGTCGATAGCCACAACAATAATTCCCCCTCGGTTTTGCTCGGCCAATACCGCCATACGCTTATCTATTTCCCAATTTCCGTAAACAGAGCCCTCCCCAAACAAGTTTTGCCCATCTTGTAGATATAATACTGGATAGCGTTTGGTGGAAGTAGCGTAGTCGTGCGGGAGGAGAATACGAATACGACGCTTTTTGCCCAATTGAGGGATTTCAAAATCGTCGGCCACCGTCTGGATTGTAGGCACGTATGTCACATCAAACGCACGGCCATCGCGACGCCAGTGGGGTACAAAATCTTTCTGGGTGATATTTTTTCCTTTGATATGGCGATTTTGAGGGGCTTCTCCAAAAGCATCGAGCTCTACTTGATCCCAGCCACCGCGGGTATATTTATACTCAAGGGGTTGTTCAAAATGAAAATCGGGGGGAAACTGGAAATGATACCTTCCTGCTCCTATCTTTTGCATCCTATACCGTTCAACATCAGGATACCACTCACAGAAATTACCAGAAACAAACACAGGACGCTCGTCGTCAACGGTAGTCGTCAACTCAAGCGCCAAAGACGCATTACGGTTACTCATTCCTCACAGGTTAAATGTGTCGGTTTAACACCTACAAAAATACTAATGTTCAATAAAATTTAAAAATTTCTAGTTTTAATCCTCTTTCTCCTTGCTCTGTCGGTACCAATGTCGTATGACCACTTTTTGAAGTTCACGTTTAATTATTAGCTCCGATAATAGTTGTAAACTCGAATGAATCGCCGTAGGAATGGCGCGGTGAATTTGTTTTTCGGTCAAATCGACCCGATTTAGGAGGTGTTTTAGGGTTCCTCCTTTTTTAAAATGCTCGTCTATTTTTTGAGCCAAATATTCACGCAACTCTTCAAACGAATAGCGTTTGTCAATGTCGAGTTCTAAGGGTAGCTGGGCAGTTTGAAAGTCTTTTGTGAGTTGTAGCAACAAATCCCGCAGTAAGTTAGGCAACCGAAATACCTGCTCTAGTTCTTCTGGAGATGAATTGGTTAATTTATCATTTTCTTGCGGCATTGTTGTTCATTCGGTATCATGTGATGCTGTCTCATTTTCCACGAAGGAAGGCTAACAGCAGAATAAAGACAGCAAAATAAAACTTTTCTTTCGAACCTACCGTTATTTGAAAACTACACTAATTCCTTCTCCTATGATAATGCGCTTTGCGTTGATGAATTTCAGAGGTATACTAGCCTTCTTCCTTTTCGCACTCTCAGCCGCTTGTTTTTCAGCTTTTGCGCAACCCAAAGTCAATTTATCTCAATTAAAGGTGCGTTTTCCCGACGACGAAATGGCCTACCTCAATCGCTCTGAAAAAGTGGAAATTGGGGTTGTCAATGGAGAATTACAAATCGACGTTTTCCATCAGGAAGATCGCGTATTTTTAGACAAAAGAGCTAGTGTGTTTGCCGACGAACGTATTTACTTTTCCGAAGCTTTTCAGGAAATCAAAGACCTCCATGCCATTTCGTACATTCCCGAAAAATCAGGTTATGCTCGTATTCCTGTAACCGACATCAAAACCGAACGCCCCAGCCCAGGGGGAGGAATATTTTTTGACGACATGCAGGTCAAAAAATTCACGTTCCCAGGAGCCAAAGAAGGCGGTATCGGAACGGTTTCGTATACCGAACGAGTCAAAAATCCCTATATGCTTTCGGGTTTTGTGTTTGGAAATTACGTCCCTGTTATCAATAGCGAATTTTCGGTTTCGTTTCCTCAATCAGTCAAGGTGTCTTACAAAACCTATGGCGACATGAAAGGGATTGCCTTCACAAAAACTACCCAAAACGGCAAAAACGTTTATACGTGGAAAGCGCAAAATTTAAAGGCATCGCCTCTGGAAACGGAATCGCTTTCGCTGCGCCATTATGTGCCACAAGTTTTTTTGTTTATCGAAAGTTATACCGCCAACGGACAAACTAAAGAGGTGCTGGGTGATATCCCCAAGCTTTTTAATTACTACAAAAGCTTAGTCAAAGACCTTAACAAGCAACCCAGTCCGCAGCTAAAAGCCCTCACCGACTCATTGACTCGCGGGAAAAGCGAGCTGGAAAAAATTCGCTCGGTTTATTATTGGGTGCAAGACCACGTCAAATACATTGCTTTTGAAGAAGGACTCGGAGGATTTATTCCTCGCCAAGCCAACGATGTTTGTCAAAAACGCTATGGCGACTGTAAAGATATGGCAAGTCTTACTTCTTCGATGCTCAATTTAGCTGGAATTCCGTCGTATTTGGTATGGATTGGTACCCGCGACATTCCGTACAAATACGCCGAAAACCCTTCCATGAGCGTTGATAATCACATGATTGCCGCGGTAAAGTGGCAAGGAAAATGGCAGTTTCTCGACGCCACCGACGACCGTATTGACTTCGGTCTTCCGACTTCCCATATCCAAGGAAAAGAAGCCTTAATAATGACCTCGGAAGATACACACGAAATTGTACCTGTTTCTATTGTTCCGGCTTCTCAAAATACCAAAGTAGATTCGATGATACTTGCGATTGACGGAAAAACCTTGAAAGGAAACGGCACGTTGACTTTTCAAGGACTATGGAAAACATCGCTCAAATCGGCTGTTCAGTATCGTTCGGAGCCACAACGCGACGAATACTACAAAAACGTACTCAGCAGAGGCTCTAACAAATGTGCTTTATTAAAAAATTCAGTCACAGGACTTCAAGACCGTGACGTACCTGTACGGCTTCAATACGCTTTTTCAGTACCAGACTACGTTCAGGAGGCAGCAGGAGAACTTTTTATCAACCCTCATTTGACGCGCCCTTGGGCTGATAAACGACTGGAAGATAGCCGCAAAAACGACTGGAAGCATGAGTTTACACACATCGAAGAAATGGTAACAACTTTACCCATTCCAAAGGGTTATAGCGTCACCAACCTTCCTACCAATGCGTCGTTTTCTCACCCCGATTTTGGATTTAAACTAAGTTATGAACAAAAAAATGACCAAATCGTGATTCGTAGTCAATGGACTTTGAACACGCTTTTGGTCAAAAAATCAAGTTTTCCTGAATGGAATAAAATGGTCACAGCTCTCAACGAAGCCTACAGTGAAGTAATTTCGTTGAAGAAAGGCTAGCGCCCTTCTTTTTTCTTAGTATTTCCTCCTCCCAAAAGGCGATTGGCCAAATCAGGGCGTTTGAGCTTGTTCAAACGGTTACGAATCAAATCCCTAAATTCGGGTTTGTACCAGAAAAAGAAACGGTTTTGGTTTTGTTTTTCTTCTCGGGTTTTGGCCGTAAAGACTGGCTTCAACGTGTACGGATGCACTCCTGTATAGTAAATTACCTCCGCAACGGTCATGGGAGTTGGGGTAAAATCCTGTACTTGTTCCAAACGAAAGCCCAAATCCTTGGTTTCGGCAGCTAAGTTGGCCATATCTACTTCTTCGCATCCTGGGTGTGAAGAAATAAAATACGGAATCAGGGGTTGTTTGAGGTTATGTTTGTCCGAAATCTGGTCGTACTTTTTCTTGAAAAGTTTGAAATACTTAAACGATGGTTTCCGCATGACTCGAAGCGTATCGTCCGAGGTATGTTCGGGCGCTACTTTCAGTCTTCCCGAGACATGACGCGTAATCAATTGCTCCATGTATTCGTCGTGGTTTCCATCTTTGTTGTTTTTGTTGAAATCATCTACCAGTAAATCGTACCGAATTCCAGACCCCACAAACGCTTTTTTAATGTTTGGATGCGCGTCCACCTTGCGGTAAAGCTCTGTAATAGGCTTGTGCGACGTATCCAAGTTGGAACAAATTACAGGGTGAATACAGCTTGGACTTGTACAACGCGCACAAATCGACTCGTCTTTACCCTTCATTCGGTACATATTGGCTGAGGGGCCGCCCAAATCCGAGAGATAGCCCTTAAATTCGGGATGCTTAGTTACTGCATCCACTTCCTTCAAAATGGACTTTTCGCTTCGCGATGCAATAAATTTGCCTTGGTGAGCCGAAATGGTACAAAAACTACAACCTCCAAAGCAGCCACGGTGCATGTTTATAGAAAACTTAATCATGTCGTAGGCAGGTATCGGGCCACGGTTTTTGTATTTTGGGTGCGGCAAGCGCGTATAAGGCAAATCAAAAGAAGCATCAATTTCGGTTTCGGTCATTACCTTGAAAGGCGGGTTTATCACCAAAACATCTTCCCCAACCGCTTGCGTAATTCGATTGGCTTGCCATTTATTTGATTCTACTTCTACGATTTTGAAGTTGGCAGCATACTTAATTTTATCCTGCAAACACACCTCATGGCTCGCCAGCTCCACCGTTTCCCATTCATTCCACGCAGGAAGTTCGTCCGATGCTTTTTGTAAATAGGCCACTTGGTGAATGTCTCGTAATCCCGAAAAATCGTATCCGTCTTTTAATCGGCGCAAAATCTCCCGCAAAGGTTGTTCACCCATCCCATAAACCAACAAATCGGCTTGTGAATCGGCCAAAATAGTAGGCATGAGTCGGTCTTGCCAGTAATCGTAATGCGTCACTCGACGAAGCGACGCTTCAATCCCTCCGATAAGTACGGGCACATCGGGATAGAGTTGTTTTAATATTTTAGAATAAACGGTCGTGGCATAATCAGGCCGAAACCCAGCTTCACCACCAGGCGTATATGAGTCGTTTGACCGAAGACGTTTATTGGCAGTATAATGGTTTACCATGGAATCCATACAACCCGCCGTAACTCCAAAAAAGTACTTAGGGCGTCCGAATTTCTTAAAATCGCGCAAATCATCCTTCCAGTTAGGCTGCGCAACAATCGCTACCCTAAAGCCTTCACTTTCAATGATTCGGCCAATCACTGCTGTTCCAAAAGCAGGATGATCAACGTAGGCATCGCCCGATACAATGACGACATCTACTTCATCCCAGCCCCTTTTTTCAACCTCTTTCTTGGTAATAGGTAACCAATCGGTTATCGGTCTTTCTAACATAACACCTTAATATTTTTCTTGCGAATGGGAATTTAACTACTTTACGCGGTTATAAGTAACCGCTATTTTTCGGTTGTGAGCAACCGAAAGCACTTGCCGTGAACGTGGTTACTCATAACCACGGCCTCAGTTGCTCACAACCGAAGCTAATTGATTCAACCAAGTATCAAACAAAATAGTTTGAGAAATATCCCAAAACAAAACAGTTCACAGTTTACAATATAACAAGTTATTGTGAACTGTGAACTGCCAATGATTACCTCTTTATCTATCGTGCTACTTCGATATTTACTGGTTTTCCTTTGATGGTATTTCCACTCATAGCTTCTACCACACGGCGAGCATCGCGCTCTGGTACGTCTACAAACGAGTACGCATCAAAAATGTCAATAGAACCAATCACGCGGCCTGGAATACCCGCTTCACCTGCAATTGCCCCTACGATATCGCGAGGTTGAACACGGTCTTTGCGCCCTACGCTCACAAACAAGCGAACCATTCCTGGGTCGTTCCGTTTTGGACGGTCACCCCCACGGCTATCGCGGTCGCCACGTACTCCACGGTCACGGTCACCAAAACGGCCACCACCTTCACCACGCTTTTCGAAACGACCACCACGCTCATCACGTGCGCCGTTTCTATCTTTAAACTTACGGTCTTCGTCCCATGCCAAGTCAGTATCAGCAAATTCGCTTTTCTGAACGCCCATGTTGATTTTTACCAACGCCGCCACAATTGTTTCAGTACTTAAGCCAGTTGTATGGTGCAGCATAGTAAGCATATCGCTATAGATGTCCAAATCGCCTTCAGTAGCCGCTTTTTCTACTTGCTCAATAAAACGAGCTTTACGAACACCAACGATGTCCTCAAACGTAGGAATTACTCCTTTTTCGATACGAACTTTTGTATAGCCTTCGATTTGGCGAAGGCGGAATTTTTCGTCTTTTGCGACCAATGTTAACGCCTTACCTGTACGACCCGCGCGCCCTGTACGACCGATACGGTGTACGTAATATTCTTCGTCAAGGGGAAGATCAAAGTTAATTACCGCATCCACCCCCGACACGTCGATTCCACGAGCTGCCACATCTGTAGCCACCAAAATAGTTGTAGTACCTGCTCTAAACTTCGCCATCACGTTATTACGTTGGGCTTGGCGCAAATCACCGTGCAGTCCTTCGGCTTGATAGCCACGCACCATCAAATCTTCCGTGATTTCGTCTACTTTACGTTTTGTATTACAGAAGATAATCACTTGTTTCAAGTCGTAAGAATCAATCAGACGGCAAGTTACTTCCGCCTTTGCACGTTGCTTCACTTCAAAACATACCTGTTCGATATTCTCGTTGGTTACTTCTTTACGAGTTACTTTTACGAGTACAGGATCATTTTGGAATTTCTGCGTAATAACCATGATAGGCTTTGACATTGTGGCCGAGAACAATACTGTTTGGCGTTCTTCTGGCATTTCTTCCAAAATACTTTCGATATCTTCACGGAAGCCCATATCAAGCATTTCATCTGCTTCGTCAAGCACCATGTAGCTCACTTTCTCTAATTTCAGGGCACGGCGCTCCATCATATCCATCGTACGCCCAGGGGTACCTACGACGATATGAACCCCACCGCGCAACGATTTAATTTGGCGCTCAATCGAATCACCACCGTAAATTGTTTCAATTTTTACGCCTTTTTTGTATTTCGCCAAGCGACGCAACTCATCAGTAACCTGAACCGCTAACTCACGCGTTGGGCACAAAATAAGTACTTGAGTGTGTTTTTCAGTAACGTCAACAAGTTCTAGCGCAGGCAAGCCAAAAGCCGCAGTTTTACCGGTACCTGTTTGTGCTTGTCCGATAACGTCTAATCCTTGTAAAAGATGGGGAATGGCTTGCGCTTGAATAGGAGATGGTTTTTCAAAACCCATTTCGTTAGTTGCTTGAATCAGCTCATCTGATAAGCCCAACGTCTGAAAACTTAATGTTTCTTCTTGCATTGTATTGTTTATATTGAATATTTTGTTGGGAGCATAGAGTACAGCAGCACATACAGGCGCGACAGCGTCTCCACACCCACAAACTGAATACTCAATACTCGCTAAAAAAGCACTGCAGCCCGAAGAGTCTCTGTAGGTTAGAACAGGTGGCCTGCGTGTATTTTCTGAGGACGAAAAGAAGGGGAAAACCCTAACACAAAAAATCGCAGAGACGAACGAGCATGTTCGTGCAGTAAAACTTTTGCAAAAGTAAGACTATTTATCGAATAAACGACAAATGAGAGATAAAATTTTGTATTTTTCGTAGCAATATAAAATTTTGCGGACTTTACTACTGAATTTCAGTTACCGCTCCATTCTCGCACTTGATTACCCGAGCAGGGTATTTTTTTAGGAAGTCATAATTGTGGGTGGCCATTAAGATAGCCGTTCCTGCGGTGTTGATTGTCTGAAAGATTTGCATAATTTGCTCTCCTACTTCTGGGTCGAGGTTTCCTGTAGGCTCATCAGCGAGTAATATTTGAGGCTCATTGAGCATTGCTCTGGCAATAACAACGCGTTGTTGCTCTCCGCCTGAAAGCTGGTGAGGCATCTTTTTGGGTGATGTACCCAAGCCCACTTGCATCAGCACCTCAGAAATACGATTTTTAATCGCAGATTTATCGGACCATCCCGTAGCTCGAAGCACAAACTCCAAATTTTCTTCCACGTTACGGTCAAAAAACAACTGAAAATCTTGAAATACAATCCCGAGTTTTCTTCTTAGAAAAGGCACCTCTGCCTGTTTTAATTTTTGTAACTCATAACCTGCTACTCTTCCTTTTCCTGATTCGAGCCATAAATCGCCGTATAAAGTTTTCAAAAGAGAACTCTTTCCACTCCCAGTACGACCAATAAGAAAAACAAAGTCTCCCTTGTTGATTTCGAAATTGACGTCTGACAATACTAGTTTGTTGCCATTTTGATAAATATCAACCCCTTCTAATTTTATTATAGGCTCCGAAGAAAATGCGGTCATTTGATTTGCATTGATTAACAGTTAATTAGTTAGCAGTTAGCGATTGACAATCTTTTACTGACTGCTAATCACTAACTGCTGACGACTGACTACTGATTTACTTTTTTGTAGTCGGCCAAGAACTTTTCCAATCCGATGTCAGTAAGTGGGTGCTTCAACAATGAAGTGATTACACTGAGTGGGCAAGTCACAACATCAGCACCAAGTTCTGCACATTTCAACAAATGAACAGGGTGCCGTACCGAGGCAGCCAATACTTCCGTTGTGAAGCCATAGTTTTGGTAAATACCTACAATCTGCTCAATCAGCTCCATACCATCCATTGAAATATCATCCAAACGACCAATAAAAGGAGAAACATAAGTAGCGCCCGCTTTTGCTGCCAACAACGCCTGACCAGCTGAAAACACAAGGGTGCAGTTGGTACGAATACCGCGGTCAGAAAGCGCTTTTATTGCCTTGACTCCGTCCTTAATCATTGGCACCTTCACCACAATTTTATCATCTATTTCGATAAGCTCGCTTGCTTCTTTGAGCATCCCCTCCAAATCTGTCGAAATCACTTCCGCACTCACATCCCCATCTACAATGTCACAAATTGCTTTGTAATGCGCTATTACATTTGCTTTTCCCGTGATTCCTTCTTTGGCCATAAGCGATGGATTTGTGGTTACACCATCTAACACACCTAGATTATACGCCTCTTGAATTTCTTTTAAATTAGCTGTATCAATGAAAAATTTCATAATGAGAGATTTAAGTTATATGGTGCAAAGTTAGGTAAAGGAGGCATTATCTGAAATTTTTACTATAAAAATACCCCTACATACTTATTAAAATACAATTTACTGAAAACCTACCCAAAAAGGCTATTTCTTTTTAATTTTTAAAATTTGCATTATAGAAATTTATTATTGTAATTTGCTATCTGGTTAGGTTACTTGCAGACAACAAATACTTGGAACAATCCAAAATACCCTGTAGTGAGTCCTTCCAAGTGACTGAACCATAAGGTAATCATTCACAAAAACAATTATTAACCTATGATGAACAGTTTCCCTTCTGTAGGGCGAGTTTCTCTCGCTCGTCAGTTTGCTGTCCTTGGTAAAATCGCCATGACAGTTTTGTTCACAGTGGTCTTTTTAGGAGTGCAAGCTCAAGAAAGACAAGTCACTGGTAAAGTAAAAGATGCAACAGGCACAGGAATGCCAGGCGTAACCGTTGCAGTCAAAGGAACCCAACGTGGTACAAGTACGGATGTTGATGGTAACTACAAGGTATCAGTTCCTACCAATGCTACTCTAATTTTCAGCTATGTGGGCTACTCAAACCAAGAAATTGAGGTTGGTACTCGCTCAGTTGTTGACGTAACACTTCTCGAAGACAATAAAGTATTGAACGAGGTTGTTGTGGTGGGTTACGGCACAGTGAAGAAAAAAGACGCGACTGGTGCTGTCAATGCCATTGGGACAAAAGACTTCCAAAAAGGAATTGTTGTATCTCCTGAGCAATTAATGCAAGGACGCGTAGCTGGGGTACAAATCACTCAATCAAGCGGTGAGCCTGGAGGTGGTATCAACGTTCGTATCCGTGGTACATCCTCAGTATTCGGTGGTAACAACCCATTGTTCGTTATCGATGGAGTACCTTTGGCAGGTGACAACACTTCTTCGGGCGGAGACGCCTCAGGGGTAGGTCGTCAGCCAGCTAAAAACCCATTGAACTTTTTGAATCCAGAAGACATTGCTAGCATCGACATTTTGAAAGATGCCTCTGCAACGGCTATCTACGGTTCACGTGGTGCTAACGGGGTTGTGTTGATTACAACCAAAAAAGGCAAAGGCAAAGGTACACTTGAGTATGGTTACTCATTAGGCACTAGCAAAATCACGAAGCGTTACGATCTGCTTGATGCAGCTGAGTACCGTGCCGCAGGTGGCCAAGACCAAAAAGGTAACACTGACTGGCAAAATGAGTTGTTTAGAACTGGCTATACCAACCAACACAACTTTGCGTATGGCGCAGGTGATGCTAGTGGAAGCTACCGCTTTACACTCGGTTATTTAAATCAACAAGGTATTATCAAAGAGTCAGATATCAAGCGTTATAGCTTAGGCTTCAACGGTTCTAAGAAATTCCTCAAAGATCGTTTGACGATTGCTAGCAACATCAACATTTCAAACAACCAAGACGCTAACGTACCTATTTCTGAAAACGTTGGTTTCGAAGGTGATCTCATGGGCAATATTTTGAAAGCTAATCCAACTCGCCCAGTTTACAACAGCGATGGTACTTTCAACCAACCAGGCAATACAGAGCCTAACCCATTGGCAATGATTGTATTATCTCAAGATAACACGAATACTCTTCGTGCTTTGGGTAACATCAATGCTGAGTTGCAAATTGTAAAGAACTTGAAATTCAAGACAGTTATCGGTTTTGATAAGTCTTTCTCTTCAAGAAAATCTGCCTATTCTCGTGACCTCGTGTTGACAGGTGTTCAAAACGTTGGGCGCGCATACATTGCTGATGTCGAAACAGACAATAAATTGTGGGAAAACTACTTCACTTACGATAAAGAGTTCAACAAAATCTCATTGAACGCTTTGTTGGGTTATTCTTATCAGAAGTTTAGCCGCTATTCAAAGAATGTCGCTGCAGCAAACTTCCGTACCAATGATTTGGACTTGATGATTTACAACATGGCATCAGCAAATGCTGGTAAGTTTGGTAGCAATGTTATCAACAATACAAGTTTTGAAACTGACGAGCTCCAATCCTACTTCGGACGTGTAAACGTAGGTATCAATGATAAATATTTATTGACTGCTACATTACGTTCTGATGGTTCTACAAAGTTTGGAGGTAACAACAAATACGGTTTCTTCCCATCATTCGCTGCTAAGTGGAAAATCATGAACGAAAGCTTTGCTCCTAAGAATATTTTCGACGACTTAGCAGTTCGTTTCGGTTATGGTTTAACAGGTAACCAATCCATTCCTCACAACGTCTATGACCGTCGTGATCGCTACAGTGGTTGGGGTATCAACCAAGGTGGAGATAACATCGAAGGGGGTGGTTTGAATGCTGTCGCATTTAACAACCCTAACTTGAAATGGGAAACTACTTCTTCAATCAACTTAGGCTTGGATTTTGCTATCTTGAAAAACCGTCTTTCAGGTACTATTGATTTCTATCAAAAGAATACTAGAGACTTATTGTTCTATGTTGTTTCTGCTCAACCTGCTCCAACGCCGTTTGCTTGGAAAAACTTGGATACTGACATTGAAAACCGTGGGGTAGAAATTTCATTAACAGGTTCGGTTGTAGACAAGACTGATTTTGGTTGGGAAGTGTTGTTAAACACTGGTTTCAACAAAAACTTAGTAAAGAACCTTAGTGGGGTATTCGATACAGGTGAAATCAACGGTCAAGGTTTGACAGGTGCATTTGCACAGCGTATTGCTGCTGGTCAGCCATTGTTTGCTTACTTCTTGCGTGATTTCGGCGGTTATGATGAAAATGGAAACTCACTTTATCCAAATGGTGACTTCCAACAATTCTTGAACGGCAAGAGCCCTCTTCCAACTGTAACGGGTGGTCTGACTAACAACTTCCGTTATAAGAACTGGGATTTGAGCTTGTTCTTCAACGGTGTATTTGGCAGCTACATTTATTCAAATACTGACAACGCATTCTTTACAAAAGGCTCTTTTGCAAACGGTCGTAACGTAACGAAAAATGTGGTTTCTAGCAAAGAAGGACCATTGAACGCTCCTGACGTTTCAACTCGTTTCTTGCAAAAAGGTGACTTTGTTCGTTTACAAAACTTGAACTTGAGCTACCGTGTACCAGTAAGTGGTAAAACCATTTCAAACTTACGCGTATTCTTGACAGGTCAAAACTTATTGACTTTCACTAAGTATGAAGGCCAAGATCCAGAAGTAAGCACTAACAAGTCAATCAACGGTATCCCATCGTTTGGTATTGATTACACTGCTTACCCAAGAGCTAGAACTTGGACTATCGGTGCTAACATTTCGTTCTAAGAACTAACAAAAAACTAAAAACAATGAAGACTAATAAATACATAGTAAGAACTTTGATGGCTGGGCTAGGCTTGGCTACCATTACTTCTTGTACTGACTTAGTAAACAACGAACAAGACTCTATCGTACGGGAAGCCACTAGTGGTACTCCAGTAGCTGGAGACCCTGTTGGTCTACTTGAATCTGCTTACAAAGATTTAGGATTCTATACAGACCAAGCTAATGCCTACGCGATGGGTATGCATACTTCTGCCGAAATGATTCCTCCAACTCGTGGGGTTGACTGGGGTGATAACGGAGTATGGCGTACACTTGACCAACATACATGGGACGCAACTCACCAACAAGTACGCGATACATGGAACAGCTTAAACTCACGTGTGTTCAAAACTACTGAAATTTTGGCTTCTACGACTGCAACGGCAGCTCAAAAAGCAGAAGCTAAATTCTTGCGTGCGTTTAACATGTACCACGTGATGGACTTCTACGGTCAAGTTCCTTTCAGAGAGTTTAATCAAGGAATTGATGATCTTCCTCGCGTAATGACTCGTTCAGAAGCGTTTGACTTTATCGTAAAAGATTTGGAAGAGGCGCTTCCTGTATTGGCCAAAGTAGGTCCATCAGCAACAAACGGTGTAGCTAACAAAGCTGCTGCTAACTTCTTACTTGCGAAGTTATATTTGAACAAGGCAGTTTATAAGTCATCAAACCCAGCTGGTCCATATACATTCGATAAAGCAGATATGGATAAAGTGGTATCGTACGTAAACGCTATCACTGCTGACGGCTACAAACTTGATACAGATTACTTCAATGCGTTCTCGAAAAATGCTAACTCGGAAACCATTTTTGTAAGTTTGGAAGGTACTCCTCAAAACCGTTGGTTCATGACGTTGCACTACAACCAAAACCCTTCTGGATGGAACGGTTTTACAACGTTGGCTGACTTCTACGATAAGTTCGAGAAAGACGATCCACGTATCGGTAAGCCTGCAAAAGGTGATGGTACTGAATTTTCTGGTATCGGATACGGTTTCTTGATTGGAAAGCAAATCGATGATAAGGGTAAAGACCTCGTGGATACACGTACTCAAAAAGTACTTTCGTTCACCCGCGATGTACCTTTGGCAGGTGCTGCTACCGATAAAGGTATCCGCGCTATCAAGTACCACCCTGCAACCGCTGGTAAGTACATCTTGATGCGTTATGCAGAAGCGCTTATGATGAGAGCAGAAGCTCAACTTCGGGGCGGTGATGCTGCAGGTGCGTTAGTAACTGTCAACTCTATCAGAGCGGCACGTAAAGCAAAAGCTCTTGCTTCTATCAACACTGACGGTATGTTCGACGAAATCGGTCGTGAATTGTACTGGGAAGGTGGAAAACGTACCGTTGAGGTTCGTTTTGGCAAATTCACTACGGGTGTTGGTGCTGACAACAAAGAAGCTTACACTGTATTATTCCCAATTCCTGCTATCGCGCTTGTTTCTAACCCGAATTTGAAACAAAATACAGGTTACTAATTCGCTTTTAGTAGTATAAATTCAAGGAAAAATGCTCGAATCATATCGGGCATTTTTCTTTTAGTGACTTCCCCACCTATGATAGTACGTCCATTACATTCTATTTTTATCCTAATTTTTATTGGAGGTTTTATACCCAGTTGTACTCCCTCCTCGAAAAACCCTTCAGAAATTCTTGCTAGCCTCAAAGATGGGGAAGCAAAAGCATTTTTCACCATTGATAACCAAGAGTTTTATGGAGATAGTAGCCTCTTTAAAGGAGAAATCACAGCGTTTGACCACGCTTTTCGTATTAATCTTACTGACCAATTTCAAGGAAATACGATTATAGCCATTGGTGGTGACAAATGGTTTGCACAAAAACCCGTGACCAAACCTGTAGATACCAATAACCAAACGCAAGCCAGTGCTATGATTGGTCGTATGACTGACCCCGTCAATCGTCGTGGATTAGGGTATATTATGACTTCGGGGGAAATAACACTCGAAGCTTTGTCGGATGAGAAAGCTATTCTGCGCCTCAAAGGACAAGTAGGCGAATACACTACAATGGGAAACCCCACCACCTGGAAATCAGTAGAAGGGCTCATTATATATAAAAAACCCCGCCTTAAAATTCAAGGACTTACGACTCAAGAACTCTATTTTTAACCCATACTTCACTCGCTGATGTTTTCATTAAACTGTCGTTTATATAGCTACCTTATCGCACTTACTATCGTTTTTGCAGGTTGCCAAAACGATACCACTAAGGGGCTTTTTGAATCCGTAACCGATTCGGGTATTGACTTTGAAAATAAAGTTACCAACAGCGAAGACTTTAACATCTTCAATTATCGCAACTTTTACAATGGTGGTGGCGTAGGAATTGGCGACATCAACAATGATGGACTACCCGATGTATATATGACATCAAACATGGGAGAAAATAAGTTGTACCTCAATAAAGGAAATTTTAAGTTTGAAGACATTACTGAAAAAGCAGGCGTTGCGGAAGCAGGGAAATGGAGCACAGGCGTGGTAATAGTGGATATTAACTACGATGGTTTGCTAGATATTTATGTCTGTAATGCAGGAATTGACAAACGCATCAAAAATCAAGGCAATTCACTTTACATCAATAATGGCAACCTCACCTTCACAGAAAAAGCCAAAGAATATGGCCTCGATGAAGATGGGTATACTACTCACGCAGCCTTTTTTGACTATGACCTCGACGGCGATTTGGACTGTTATATTTTGAACAACAGCTTTATCCCTGTCAATACCCTTAATTATGACAACAACCGTGACTTGCGCGCCAAAGACTGGCCCGTCAAAGATTATTTGAAAGGTGGAGGGGATAAATTACTTAGAAACGACAACAACAAGTTTGTAGACGTAAGTGAACAAGCGGGGATTTATGGCAGCTTGATTGGGTTTGGGTTGGGCGTGACCGTTGGCGACCTCAACAACGACAATTACCCCGATATTTATATTTCAAATGACTTTTTTGAGAAAGATTATCTCTATATCAATCAACGTAACGGGACATTTAAAGAAGAAATACAACAACGGATTGGGCATACTAGCTTGGCCTCAATGGGAGCTGATTTTGCCGATATTAACAATGATGGCTACTCGGATATTTTCACAACCGATATGCTCCCCATCGACGAAACGCGTCTCAAAAGTACGACCTCATTTGAAAGCCACTATATCTTCAAACTCAAGCAGCAGAAAGGGTTTTACAATCAATTTATGCAAAATGCCCTGCAACTCAACAACCAAGACGGGACTTATAGCGAAATTGCGTGTTTGAGTGGTGTCGAAGCTAGTGACTGGAGCTGGGGAGCGTTGATGTTTGATGCTGATAACGACATGAAAACCGACATCTACGTCTGTAATGGCATTTATAACGACGTTATCGACCAAGATTTTATTGACTTTTTTGCGGATGAAGTAGCTCAAACAATGGTTCTTTCAGGTGAAAAAAAGAGCTTTGATGCCATCATCAACCAAATGCCGTCACGTCCTATTGTCAATAACTTTTTCCATAACAAAGGCAACCTCAAATTTGAAGAAGCCAGCAAAGATTTTGGTTTTGGAACACCTTCCTTTTCTAACGGAGCCGCCTATGCTGATTTGGACAATGACGGTGATTTGGATTTAGTCGTTAACAACGTCAACCAAAAAGCATTTGTGTACCGTAACAAAACCAACGAAAACAAAGATATTCATTACATTAAGTTTAAGCTGAAAGGCGAAGGCAAGAACCTCAATGCCATCGGAACACAATTAAAAGTGTATGTAAATGACCAAATTTTAAGTAAAAACATCATGCCTGCACGGGGCTTTCAGTCGAGTACCGAATACCCCGTAACACTAGGGTTAGGTTCAACAACCAAAATTGACTCCGTAACTATTACATGGTACGATGGCCGAGTTACGAAACTTAATAACTTACCCATTGACCGAACGCACGAACTGAGCATTAGCAGTGGCAAAAAACTCCTCACCCCTACTCCTGCTGAGCGTTTATCACTGTATTTGGCAAAAACAGAAGCCCCTTTTGACACTCATAAGGAAAACGATTACGAAGATTTTTACCAAGAAAAAAACATCCCAGTCAAACTCTCTAAAGAAGGCCCCAGAGCAGCGGTAGGAGATGTAAACAACGACGGCGCCGATGACATCTACATCTGCGGAGCGGCCAATCAAGCGGGGCAGCTGTACCTTCAAGTCAATGGCTCGTTCCAAAAATCAGAACAAAAAATCTTTGAAGACTTTAAATATTTCGAAGACACCGAAGCTGTGTTTTTTGACGCAGACAAAGACGGTGACTTTGATTTGTACGTTGGGGCAGGTGGAAACGAACTCGACCCTAATCAGCGTGGCTTAAACGACCGCTTGTATGCCAACGACGGCAAAGGTAACTTCTCACTTGCTGCCAACGCTCTCCCCCCCAATGGCATGAATACTAGCGTTGTCGTTCCCATAGATTTTGATAAGGACGGTGATTGGGACCTATTTGTTGGTAGCCGAAGTTTACCCAAGACCTACGGACTTTCTCCCGTTAGCTATATTTTTGAAAACCTTGGAAACCTCAAATTCAAGGATAGTACCCCCAAAAGCTTCCAGACCTTGGGGCTCATTCGCGATGCCGCTTGGGAAGATATCAATGGGGATAACAATAAAGAATTGATTGTGGTTGGGGACTGGATGAATCCAATGGCATTCACGTACCAAAACGGCGCTTTTATCGAAGTCAAAACAGGATTAGAAAACTATCAGGGTTTTTGGGGAAGAATCGAAGCCGTGGACATCGACAATGATAAAGACTTGGATTTAGTGCTAGGCAACATCGGCGACAACTTCATGCTTCGTGCCTCAGAGAACAGGCCTGTCAAAATTTGGGTAAGCGACTTTGACAACAATGGATTAATCGATAAAATCCTAACAAAAACCGTTGATGGCGAAGATAGCCCTGTGCTACTGAAACGAGAAATGATGGAGCAATTCCCAATTTTGAAAAAAGAAAATTTGAAGCACTCTGCTTATGCCACTAAAAGGCTCAAGGACTTATTTACCTCCGACGTACTTTCAAAAGCAACCATCAAACAAGTAAACTACATGCACTCTGCCGTAGCCATCAACGACGGGAAGGGTAACTTTAAACTATCAGTATTGCCTGTCGAAGCCCAAATTTCGTGCATCAATGCCACTTACTGCGTTGATATAAACAACGACGGGTTGAAAGATATTTTACTCGGTGGCAACAACTATAACTTCATCCCTCAATTTTCACGCTTAGATGCCTTCAAGGGAAAAGTACTTCTCAACAAAGGCAAAGGCGTTTTTGTCGCTGTATCCGACCATCTCTCGGGCTTTGCACCACAAGGAGAAATGACTCAGTTAAAACCTGTTAAGATCAACGGCACACCCTACATGATAAGTTTATTAAACAATGCCCTACCCCAATTATTTAAAATAGGACAGCCCAAACCTACACTATGAAAAAAAATGTGTGGAAAGGTATCGGGGTAGCTATCGCACTCATCGCGTGCTTAGCCTACCCTAACTTTGCGCAAAATGCAGGCAACTTAGTTCGTTTTTCGGTTCAAAACACCGAACTACGCCTGGTAGGCTCATTGGCAGAAGTACGAATTCAGGTGTTTTCAAATAACATTTTTAAGGTAACGCAGTTCCCTTCCAACGGCGTTTTTCCAGATACGTCGTACGCAGTCGTTGGTCAACCGCTTTCAATACGCCAATTTCAACTGTTGGAAACCCCAACAATGCTGACGATTGTTACGCCTTCGAGCCAATTAGAAATAACAAAATCACCAATTTCGGTTGCCTTAAAATCGAATGGTAAAACCAAAATCAAACAAGACGTTTTTGGGTATAAAAACCAAGGTGTCACGCTGTCTTTTGTCATCAATCCCAGCGAAATCTTTCACGGTACAGGTGGGAGGGTATCCAAAATCAGCCTGACGGGAAAAGTTGCGGAATTTACCAATACCTTTCGTTCGTTGTATTTTGATGACATTTACGGTCAAACCTACGGCTTGGCTCAAAGCATTACTATTCCGTTTTTTGTCGCTTCCGGGCAATATGGTCTCTTGCTCGACAGCTCGCTTCCGGGCGACATGCGTACCTACTTGGGGGCCTTAGACTCCACCCGAATCGACGCCCAAATCACTAGCGCAGGTCTTTGGTCGTATTTTTTCATCAACGGAACTAGCAACGACGAAATCTTATACGAATACACTGCCCTCACAGGACGTCAACCATTGGTTCCTCGCTGGGCACTTGGGTACCTACAATCCAAAAATAGCTATAACACCGAGCGCGAGCTCAACGATGTAGTTAGCAATTTCCAGAGTCAAAACTTCCCGCTAGATGCTATTATCCTCAATACCCCTTGGCAGGGTAATTCCAACAATTTAGGCAATTTCAGTTGGAGTCGAACGGGTTTTTCTTCGCCTTCCAGCATGATAAAAAACTGGCTGGGCAAGGGCGTAAAAACCGTGGTGATGAACTCAGCCTACGTCAATAAAGCCTCCACCAATTACCGCAGTTTGGACTCGCTTCGTCTTTTGACCAAAACTCTCTCAGGAACTACGGGCATTCTTACTCAAACGGGTGACACAACCAGTCTGCTAGATGTTTTTCGACCTAATTTCCCACAATGGTTAGCAAAGCAACTTAACCCTCGTACCGAAGAAGGGGTGAGTGGTTGGGCTAGTATTGGCATTGAACCACCTCAACATCCTTCGTTCTTTATCCATACCAATACCCCCTCCACCCAAGTACATAACCTTTATTCATTACTTTGGGCCAAAACCATTTATGACAATCACCGCAAAAATTACCCTTCCGTTCGGCTTTTTCACTTGACTAGTTCGGCTTGGACGGGTGCACAGCGGTATGGTATTTTGCCTTGGACGGGCAACGTAGCTCGGTACTGGGTAGGGCTTTCGATTCAAATTCCTATCCTGATTCATGCGGGGTATTCGGGCTTGGGATACATGCACTCAGATATCGGCGGCTATGTAACACCCTCTGATAAAACTCCTAAAGACGAAGAAATGGACATGCGATGGACCCAATTCGGGGTTTTTTCCCCCATTATGCGGGTCAATGGCGAGCGGAATATTACCGAACCTTACATTCTGACGCAGCCTTTTTATACCAATACCCGCGCTGCGATTCGGCTTCGGTACCAATTGCTTCCCTACATTTATAGCCTTGCCTACCAAAATACCACAACAGGTCGCCCTTTGTGCCTTTCAATGGATTATTTTGAGCCATCTAATCGCCTCGCAAGCATCGATGATCAGTTCTTTTTTGGGAAAAGTTTATTAGTTGCTCCCATTATGCTTCACGGAATGCTTGTACGAAAAATTCAACTTCCAAATGGAAAATGGTTTGATTTCTGGTCAAAAAAGTCCTACCAAGGTGGAGGAGCTATTTTTGAAAACGTAACGTTCGAAAAAATTCCTGTGTTTGTTCCTGCGGGAGCTTTTGTACCCATGGCCGTCAGCGCTAAGTCCTCAACCGATGCTTATCTTTCCGACAGCCTCGTAGTGAAATTTTACCAAGACGTATCCGTTCCAAATTCTGAATTTACTATTTTTCACGACAAAGGTACCGACGCCAACGTACTAGAGAACGACAGCTATGAGCTGCTGAGGCTGGCAGGAAAATCAAAAACAGATACCATTAGTGTCACACTCACCCGGATGCGTACCTATGCCCAAGGGCTTGGGAATCGTTATATTTTATTAGAAGTAAAAAACGTTACAAACATCCCAAAAGCTGTGTTGCTCGATGGTCAAACTATCCCCATTAGCCTAGTAGCAGATGCACCGTTGAAAGTCAAAACCGCTTATTATGATTTGGCCAATTTACAACTATCCCTTCCTTTTGATTGGGATTGCAGTAAGTCGACGACGGTGCAGGTGCTTCGCACTGACCTGAACCTACTTACTAATACAATTCCTCAAGAACAAGAAGCGCTCATCGTTTATCCGAACCCCGTGCACGAATCGGGGGTGGTAACGCTGCAAATTCATCCGCCTACCACCGATGCTTATACGGTCGAGGTGCTGGATATTTTGGGGGGCGTTGTTTACAAACAGGCTCTCGGTTCGTTGTCCCAACATCAAACAACCCACCATAGTTTCTCGGCCCCTTCGCAAAAGGGAGTTTTTACAGTTTTGCTAAAAAATACTCAAGGAGAAGCCACCACCCAAAAAATAATGATTCTATGATATGCCAACGGTTATTGATTGCGATGGGAGTCTTGTGCTGTATGGCTTATCTCATCGGATGTGTGGATGATTTTGACGCCGACATCTACACCTCCAAAGAATACTTGCTCGTTGACGGAACCCTGACAGACCTGAACGAACCTCAGTACGTTTCCCTCTTTAGTACCCCCAAAGATGCATCCTTTAAAAGTTCCGATTTTACCTCGACCATTTATCCTGCCCGACAATCTTATTTTCCCGAACGGCAAGCGATTGTGAAACTCATTGTCAATCAAAAGGAAGAAATTCAGCTGGAGGAGCGGCTTGCAGGTTATTATTACTGCCCCAACGGATTTCGAGCCAAGGTAGGAAATACGTACCAACTACGATTCCAACTCGCCAACGGCAGAGCCTACGAAACCGACGTGGAAACCATGTACTCTGTTCCTGCTATTAAAAACGTATCAGAAGAATTTAACCTTACAGGCATTCCAAACACGGCAGGGTCAAGTCCAACGGTTTCAAGTAATGACATTTATGTCGATTTTGACGACGTTCCATCCCAAAAAAACTTCTACCGCTGGCGGTGGGTCAACTGGGAAATTCAGCGCATTTGTGCCACTTGTTTGCAAGGACGATACAATCTTTTTGAAACTGAGCAAGGAGAAACCGGAGATTGTTTCAGGGATTTGACATTAAAGGCCAACGAACGCTTTGATTATTACTGTGGTACGCGCTGTTGGGATATTTTTTACAGTTCTGACATCAATATATTATCTGATGTGTATACCAATGGTAAATCTCAAAAAAACAGGCTTGCGGCCCAAATCCCCTTACGTCAGTCGAATCCCTGTTTGGTGAGCCTTCAACAGATGTCCCTTTCCCCCAATACCTACCGCTACTTAAAATTACTTCAAGATCAATCCATCAATACAGGTACTCTTGCCGATACGCCACCTGCTCCTATTCGAGGTAATATCCGAAACATAAAAGACGCCAACGAATTGATATTGGGCTATTTTTCGGCTTCGGCTGTAAGTGAGGTTCGGCTGATGCTCGACCGTCGAAATACGCGTGGGGGTCTTCCAAACGGTCTGTTTAGCTTTATAAACAACCGACCTGTGGTCCTCGAAGATGCGTCCAATGAGCGTCCCGACATTCCATTGGCCATTTGTCAACCAAGTTTTACTCGTACCCCTATTCCCCCCCTTGGCTGGCGATGAACAAGACATTTTACCTATTGTTGAGCTGGTTTTTAAGCCTTTCTACCGCTTTTGGGCAAATCTACACCATCAGTGGAATGGTATTAGACTCCATTAGCAAGCAACCACTTGTGGGAGCGACTATCATTCTCGACCACAACCGTAGCAAAGGAGCGACCAAAACCGACGAAAAAGGGGAGTTTACCCTGACCGTTGACCGCCAAAGCCACGTCGTAGCGGTGCGTTATGTGGGATATGTCCCCTATTCCAAGTTCTTTCCCACCATGACCCGCAGTATGAAAATAACTGTGCTACTGGATAAAACCGAAAATCAACTAGAAGAGGTTGTGATAACTACGAAGGGTTTTGACCAAACCATTCGGCAACCGATTTTGGGGGTGAATCAAATCAACATCAAAACCTTTCAAAAACTCCCATCGGCTTTTGGAGAGGTGGATTTATTGCGCGGCATTCAGATGCTTCCTGGTGTCACGAGCGTAGGCGAAGCCTCTAACGGGGTCAATATTCGAGGGGGAACCACCGACCAAAATTTGATTCTTTTGGACGATACCCCCATTTTTAACCCTACGCACATGTTTGGGTTGTTTTCGGTATTTCCTCCAGATGCAGTTTCTACTTTGGACTTGTACAAAGGCAACGTACCAGGTCGGTACGGCGGGCGCGCGGCGGCAGTGCTCGACATCAAGCTCCGTAATCCTGCCTTAGACAGCCTTAAAATCAAGGGTGGAGTCAGTATTGTATCCAACCGACTCATGGTTAATGTTCCCGTTGTCAAAGATAAGCTTGGTTTTTACGTAGCAGCGCGCGGCGCATTTAATGATTTTTTGTTGCCCATTGCTTCCGATAAATTAAAAGACATAAAAGCCAAATTCGGCGAAGGCGTTTGGAAGGGCTTTTGGAAAATTAACCCAAAAAACACCCTAACAGGTACATTTTACAAAAGTTACGACCTTTTCAGTACCAATTTGCTCCCAGGGCTTCCCAACGTCATCGGCGAATTTACCCGCTATCAGCATACTTCTACCAATGCGACCGCCCGTTGGTTGACGGTACTTTCCCCAAAAATGGACATCCAAACCACTGCCGTTTACGCCCATTATACTCCTCAAATTTCCACCCAAGAAAAAGGCACCGACAATTTTGTCGATTTGAATTCAGCCCTGACTCAAAAACAACTTAAATCGAATCTAAGCTATGTATTAACCAAGTATAAGTTAGAGACAGGGCTAAGTTTTACACGTTATGATATTCAACCTGGCGAGCTAATCCCCAATAAAAGCACCAGCGTAAGCAACATAGTCACGCCTTCTGAACGCGCCAACGAATGGGCATGGCACGCCGACAACGAGTACAATCTCAACAAACAATTGGCGTTTTCGATAGGTCTTCGGTATTCCTATTTTCAGGCATTAGGACCCGCACTCTACCGAAATTACGAAGCAGGTCAACCCCGCGATGACTTTTCTGTGATAGACTCCGTTCAAGTAGGCAGCAACAAAGCGTTTAGCCAATATGGGGGTTTTGAGCCTAGAGTCGGGGTTCGGTATGCGTTGAACGAACGGACGTCGTTTAAATTTGGGTACAACCTCATGCGTCAATATTTGCAGATTGTTTCTAATACCACCACGCCCATTCCAACCTCTCGCTGGAAAACGAGCGACTTACACATCAAGCCCCAAATCAGCAATTTACTTTCAGCGGGCTACTACTACTCATTCGACAACGATATTTATGAGATTTCGGTAGAAGGCTACTATCGCTTCACTCGAAACATGGTGGATTATAAACCTGGTGCTGATTTTTTGCTCCAACCCTACCCCGAAACGCAAATTGTACAAGGTTTAAGTAAAGCTTACGGCCTTGAAGTGATGTTGACCAAGAAAAAAGGGCGACTCAACGGCTGGGTGAATTATACTTATTCTCGAACATTCAACCGTACCTACACCGACCTGCCTTCGATAGAACAAGTCAATAACGGGTATTGGTACCGCGCCAACTACGACCGCCCCCACAGTATCAATACCTCATTTGACGTCAGCGTTGATAAACACAATTCGTTCAGTTTTACGTTTATTTACAGCACAGGTCGCCCATATACACAGCCTGTGGGTTTTGTGAATTATCTCAACAATTTCTTTCCGTTCTACGAAGAGCGTAACAACAAACGCGTCCCTGACTATCACCGTTTAGATTTTGCATGGAATATTTACAATCCAAGCATGAAAAACCGTCGTTTTAGAGGCAAATGGGCATTTACGGTGTATAATTTGTATGCCCGTCGGAATGTTTATTCTGTCTTTTTCAGAACCGAGAAAAACATTAGCAAAGCAAAACGCTTGCAGATTTTTGGTGCTCCCATTGTCAGTTTAGCCTATAATTTTGAATTTTGATGATGTCTAATTCAACTCTTTTATATCGTTTTTTTACCCTTTCTGTCGTTGTCTGCACGGCCTGTGTTTTTATAGGCTGCCAATCATCAAACGAGCCAAAACTTCCTGCCCAATTCCGATTATTAGAGGCTTCCGAAACGGGAATTGATTTTGCCAATACCCTCAAAGCCGATAGCAAGCTCAACATTTTCAACTACATGTACTTCTACAACGGAAGTGGCGTAGGGGCGGGAGATTTCAACAACGACGGGCTTACTGATTTGTGCTTTACTGGAAACCTTTCGGAAAACAAACTGTACCTCAACCGAGGCAAAATGAAGTTTGAAGACGTCAGCGCTCAAACCAACATCAATCAAAACAAAGCATGGGCCAACGGGGTGTCGGTGGTAGATATCAACCAAGACGGAAAACTGGACATTTACATCAGCCAAGTAGGTGGAATCCCGAGTTTGGACGGGCGCAATTTGTTGTTTGTTTGTAAGGAAATTACGGCAAAAGGAATCCCTGTTTACGAAGAAAAGGCCAAAGAATACGGTCTCGACTTGAAAGGATTAGGCACGCAAGCCGCCTTTTTTGACTACGATTTAGACGGCGATTTGGACTTTTTCCAGCTCAATCACTCCGTTCACCAAAACGGTACTTTTGGGTTTCGTTCGGCGTTCCAAGGTACCCCTCACCCCACGGCAGGCGATAAGTTTTTCCGCAACGACAACGGCAAATTTATCGACGTTACCCAACAAGTACACATCATCGACGACGTGCTGGGCTACGGCTTGGGCGTAGGTATTGGCGACGTCAACCTCGACGGTTATCCCGATATGTACATTGGGAACGATTTTCACGAAAACGACTACCTCTACCTCAATCAGCGCAATGGTTCCTTTACCGAATCCTCTGAGCGTCAGATTATGCACACGAGTCAGTTTTCGATGGGAATCGACATAGGCGACTTAAACAACGACCTCCTCCCTGAGATTATCTCGCTCGATATGCTTCCCAACGACAAAGAAATTTTGAAGCGTTCGGAAGGCGAAGATTCCTACAACATTTTTAAGTACAAAATCCGTCAAGGGTATAGCTATCAGTTTGCCCGCAATAACCTCCAACTCAACCGAAACGGCGTTTTTTCGGAAATGGGAATGTACGCAGGCGTACACGCCACCGACTGGTCGTGGTCGCCACTGATGATGGATTTTGACAACGACGGGAAGAAAGACATTTTTATTTCTAACGGTATTCCCAAACGAATGAACGACATCGACTACATTCAGTTTGTGTCGGATGAGGCCATTCAGCAAAAAATGAACAAGGGCGAATTTAACGAAGATGACCCCGACGTAGTGGACATTTTACCCGAAATCAAACTTCCTAATAAGTTTTACCACAACACCCAAAATCTTCAATTTACTGACTGGCAAAACGCCATTGAAAACGACAAACCTTCTTTCTCAAACGGTGCCATTTATGCCGACTTGGACAACGACGGCGACCTCGACGTGATTGCCAACAATATAAACGACAAGGCGTTTATTTACGAAAACCTTTCGACAGCCAACGAGTCAATTACCCTACAAGTCGAAGGAAACACGGGTAACCGCAACGCAATTGGAGCCAAGTGTTTGGTATTCCGACAAGGAGAAGTGATTAGCTACGAGAAGTTTCCCGTGCGTGGCTTTCAGTCAAGCGCTGAGATTCCGCTGGTGGTAGGCGTGGGCAAAATAGCGGAAGTGGATTCGCTGCTTCTCGTTTGGCCCAACCAAACCTACCAAGTGTTGCATAAGAGCGAGTTGAAAAAACAGCTTAAACTCGTTCAAAGCGAAAAGTTGCCCCGTTTTGATTACCAACGTTTGCAAAAACTAGTAACGTCTAAGGTTACGTTTGAGGACAAAACGACAGCATGGGCACTGGATTTTATCCACCAAGAAAACAATTTTAACGAACTTGACCGCGAAGCACTCATTCCACATTTGGCCTCGTCGGCAGGGCCTGCGGTAGCGGTAGCCGATATTAACCACGACGGGCTTGAAGACATTTTCCTGGGAAATGCCCGCGATGCCCTCAGCAAAGTGTATCTCCAAAACGCCAACGGTAAGTTTCAAAACTTGCCCCAACCTGCCCTCGAAAAAGACCTAATCTACGAAGATGTGGACGCTCAATGGACCGATGTCGACAGCGACAAACACCTTGATTTGGTAGTAGCAAGCGGTGGAAATGAGTTTTTTGGTAGAACCTACCAACTCCAACCAAGGGTGTACTTGAACAATGGACGCGGCCAACTGACGCGCAAAGAGGATGCCTTCAAAGACCTCTACGTAACGGCTTCGTGCGTGCGGGCGTTCGATTTTACGGGCGACGGAGCGGTGGATTTGTTCATCGGTGGGCGTTCTATTCCCAAAGCCTATGGCGATAATCCAACTTCGTATTTGCTCGTCAACGATGGCAAAGGAAACTTTACGGACAAAACAACGCAACTCGCCCCCGAACTGCGCACCATCGGAATGGTGACCAATGCCGAATTGGTGGATTTGAACAAAGACCAACGTCTTGATTTGCTGTTGTCTATCGAATGGAAATCCCTAACGGTTTTTCACCAAAATAACGGGCGGTTTGAAAAAGCAATAACCATTGGAAGCAATCAGAAAGGATGGTGGAATTTTACGTTGACGTACGATTTTGATCAAGACGGTGATGTGGATATTTTGGCGGGAAACTTGGGGCTAAATAGTCGCATCAAAGCCTCTAAGAAAGAACCCGTTCGGCTGTACGTAGGTGATATTGACAAAAACGACCGCGTTGACCAGATTTTAACCTATTACCTCAACGGCGAAGAAACCTTGTTTGCCAATAAAATGGAAACCGAAAAACAGTTTCCTTACATCAAAAAAGAATACATCCACGCCCGTGATTTTGCCAAAACATCGGTAGAAAATCTATTTGGAAAAGACAAGCTCGGTAAAATGGCCGTATTAGAAGCCAATGAATTTGCCAATGGCGTGTTTGTCAACGACGGTAAAGGAAATTTTCAGTTTCAGCCTTTGCCGTATTTGGCGCAGTTGAGTCCTTACAAAACAGCAGCTATTATCGACGCCAACGGCGATAACCTGCCCGATGTGTTTTTAGGAGGCAATTTTTATGACAACAACATCCAAATGGGGCGGTACGATGCCGATTTTGGCACAATTTTGCTCAATAAAGGCAAAAATCAGTTTGAAATTCAGCTTTCCAAAATACCTGTTTACGGGCAAGTTCGGCACATCAAACCATTTAAAAATTCCGCTGGAAAAATCCAATGGTTGTTAGCTAAAAACAACGACAGGCCACAAATTTTATCGATTATTCCCCCAACTTCCCGAAAATTTTAGAACTTTCGGGAAGTTCAAAATTCCGTCACTAACCTCTTGAAAGTTATAGAAGTTTTAAGAGGTTCTATCTATTTTTGTAAAATAGACAGCCGTAGCATTTGCCCAGTAACCAATGAAGCATTCCTCAGTATTTATTGTTTTTAGTTTGTTTTTAGGGGCAATGGGTTGTCAACCATCCGCCCCCGACGAAAACCTATTCGAAACTCTTTTCTCTTCCCAAACAGGCATTGAGTTTACCAATCAGATTATCGATAAAAAAGAACTCAACATCTTTAATTACCGCAATTTTTACAACGGTGGCGGGGTAGCAATTGCGGATGTCAATAACGACGGCTGGGCAGACATCTATGTCACTTCCAATTTTGAAGAAAATAAGCTTTATCTCAACAAAGGTAAAAACGCCGAAGAACGCTGGAAATTTGAGGACATTACCACCAAATCAGCGGTCGGAGGGAAAAAATCATGGTCTACGGGCGCTACATTTGCCGACGTTAATGGCGATGGACTCATGGATATTTATGTCTGCAACGCGGGCAATATCCAGGGCGATAAACGTGGAAATGAGCTATTTATCAATCAAGGTGTGGGTGCTGACGGTGTTCCTACCTTTATTGATAAAGCCACCGAATATGGGCTGGTCGATGGGGGATATTCGACCCATGCTTCTTTTTTTGACTACGACCGCGATGGCGACTTGGACATGTATTTGCTCAACAATAGCTTTACGCCTGTCAATAAACTACAATACCAAAACATCCGTACCGTACGCGATGCACTCGGCGGCCACAAGCTCTTTCGGAATGAAATGATTCAAGGCAACAAGGGGCTAGAGGCGAAGGACAAAAGACAAAAAAGCCTCACTGTCATGCCAACAAAAGAGGCATCTAAAAACAACCCAATCCGCTTCACCGACGTCTCCAAAGAAGCAGGTATCTACGGGAGTTTGATTGCTTTTGGTTTGGGCGTAACCGTGGGAGACGTCAATGGCGATAATTGGCTTGATATTTACGTGTCCAATGACTTCTACGAACGTGACTATTTGTACATCAACCAACGCAACGGTACCTTCAAAGAGTCGCTCGAAGAAAGCATGAACCACATCAGCATGTCGTCGATGGGAGCGGATATTGCCGACATTAATAACGATGGGCTTTTGGATATTTTTGTGACCGACATGCTTCCCTGCGACGACAAACGCCTCAAGACCACCACCGTATTTGAAGGCTACGAACTTACTGAATTTAAACTAAAGCAAGATTATTGGCACCAATATATGCGCAATATGCTGCATTTGAATCAGGGGAATCAGTCCATAGTTGATAGTCCACGGTCGATGGTCAATGGTAAACAGGAAACTCAAAACAGAAAACTCGAAACAGGAAACCCAAAACAGAAAACAGTACTCCCTCCCACTTTCACCGAAGTAGGGCAAATGGCAGGTGTACACGCAACGGATTGGAGCTGGGGCGCGTTGATTTTCGACATGGATAACGATGGCCTAAAAGATTTGTTTGTGGCCAATGGCATTATCAAAAACCTCACCGACCAAGACTATGTAGCGTTTTTGGCCGATAAAGACAATATTCAGGCGATGCTGGAGGGGAGGATGAAATTTGACTACCGCAAGTTTGTCGATATGATTTCGACCACGCCCATTTCTAATTTCGCTTTCAAAAACAAAGGCAACCTTACTTTCGACGATAAAGCTACCAATTGGGGATTAGCCGAACCTAGTTTCTCAAACGGGGCAGCCTACGGAGATTTAGACAATGACGGTGACTTAGATTTAGTGGTCAACAACAACAATTCGCCACTCAGTGTGTATCGAAACCAATCGGTTGAAAAACTCAAAACGCACTTTTTACGGGTCAATTTAAAAGGCACAAGTGCTAATCCGAACGCCATTGGAGCCAAAGTATCGGCTTACCAAAAAGGTCAAATGCAATGTTTGCAACAAATGCCAACGCGCGGCTTTCAGTCATCGAGCGACCTGACGATGGTTTTTGGTTTTGGAAAAAACCCTCAAATCGACTCCTTGGTGGTCATTTGGCCCGATGACCGCAAACAAACCCTCACCAACGTCAGGGTTGATACTGAATTAGCGTTGAACCACGCCAACGCCCGCGACCTTTGGAAATTTACCCCTCCTCAGTTTACCAACCTGCCTTTCAACGACCTTACTTCGACCTCTGGACTGGACTTTTTGCACGAAGAAAATACCTTTGTAGACTACAACCGCGACGGCCTTCTCAAACAAATGTACTCAACCCAAGGGCCTGCGTTGGCCGTCGGCGATGTCAACGGCGATGGCCTCGATGATGCCTATATTGGCGGAGGAGCGGGCAAACCACGGGCGTTGTTTTTGCAAACAAGTGCGAGGAAATTCTCCAAGTCGAACCAAGTCACGTTCAATACCCCTAGCCAAGCCGACGAAACCGCTGCTTTGTTTTTCGATGCCGACGGTGACAAAGACGGTGATTTGTTGGTGGTAAAAGGCGGAAATGAGTTTTTACCCAACGACCCTGCCTTGGCCGACGCACTCTATTTCAACGACGGAAAAGGGAATTTTACACTATCAAATACCTTCCCTAAATTATTGGACAACGGCTCGTGCGTAGCGGCAGCCGACTACGACCGCGACGGCGACCTTGATCTCTTTGTCGGCAGTCGTATGGTGTCGGCACAGTATGGTTACAGCCCCAAAAGCCACCTGCTCCAAAACAATGGCAAAGGAGTTTTTACGGACGTCACTACCGAAACCGTCACCAACGGGCAGCTAGGCATGGTCACCGACGCCCAATGGGCCGACGTTGACAAAGATACATACCCCGACTTGGTCGTTGTCGGTGACTGGATGCCGATTACGGTGCTTAAAAATCAAAAAGGAAAATTTCTTTCGCAAACCGTTCCACAATCAGAAGGCTGGTGGAACGCGGTTGAACCTACGGATATTGATAACGACGGCGACCTCGACTTTGTGGTTGGGAACTTGGGGCTGAACTCCAAACTCAAGTGCTCCGAAAAAGAGCCTGCCGAACTCTATATCAACGACTTTGACCGTAACGGCACCGTAGAACAAATCATCGTTTCGTACAATCCTGACGGCAAACCTTACCCAATGGTCTTGAAGTCGGATTTGCAAAAAGTATTGCCTGTCATCAACAAGCGTTTTGTCAAACACGTCGATTACGCAGGGCAACCCATCGACGCGCTATTTACCAGCGACCAACTCGAAGGGGTTGAGACCAAAAAAGCCGTACAAGCGGCATCTTCTTTATTGCTCAACGATGGCAAAGGGAACTTTACCTTGGTAGGATTACCGCTGGAAGCCCAATTATCTCCCATTTTTGGGATTGTAGCCACCGACTACAACCACGATGGCAAAACCGACTTGTTGCTCACGGGCAATTTCTTCGACGTGCTACCAGAAATAGGTCGCTACGACGCCAACAACGGCTTATTACTGCAAAATACGGGTAAAAACGCCAGCGGACAACCCACGTTTGTGCCCGTTCGCCCCACACAGTCGGGTTTTGCCGTACGCGGGCAAGTACGCCGCATGAAAAACCTCCGAACGGCGCAAGGCAAAAACTACATTATCTTGGCCAAAAACAGAGACAAAGTGCAGGTATTTGGAGTAAAGTAAAGTACAGCGTTACCCCTTCCAAGACCTCATTGCTCGCAATCCAAACACGCCACCCAAGCCTAAAACAATCAAAGCGAAATAACTGTATAGGCCAAAAAGCCACTGAATCAAGTACAAACTCGGGATGGTGATAAAAAAGCCAATGGAAGTCACCAACGTAAGCGCCGTGGCACGGTAATGAGCAGGGGCGTTGAGCGATACCAAGGTCGAAAATTGAGGGGAATCGGCGACAACGCTTATCCCCCAAACGAGCAGAAAAACCAAAAAGACAAGAGGCGAATAGGTAAGTAAAAAGACACTTGCGACGCAGCAAAAGTAGGACACCATCAACGCCCACCAAGCCGTTCGATGACTTCCCCATCGAAGCGACATTTCGCCCGTAAGTACACATCCCAACGCCCCCGAGGCAATCACTACAAAGGCAACCAAAGCCACGGGTAAGGAGTGATGCGTACGTTCGTTGTAGCTACTCACAATCACAGGAACAAACGCCCAAAAAGTATATAATTCAAACATGTGCCCAAAGTACCCAAAGGCGTATTTACGAAACAACTTATCCCGAAATACCTCCCGTAACACCGCAGGATTAAACCACCCCGCTACCCGACGATACGGGCCATCGCGGAGGAGCAAGCCCACCACAAGCCCACCCCCAACGGCCAACGCCGAGGTCGCTTCAATGACGTATTGCCACGGCAGAGTCAACGAAAACGACTTAATAGCGTACGGGAACGCCGTTCCCAACACCAGCGCTCCCACCAAATAGCCCAAGGCTTTACCCAATCCTGCTTCGTACCAATCGCTACAAATTTTCATCCCAACGGGATATACTCCCGCCAAAAAGAATCCCACACCCCAACGAGCCAACAACATCGCCGTTAGTGATTCGTAGGTAGCCAACACGGCCAAATTACAGCCCGCCGCCAACAGCGCAGAGCTCATAAACACCCGCACGGGCGAAAATCGGTCGGCAATCGAGAAATAGGAATAGGCCAGCGTTCCCATCACAAACCCAAGCTGCACAGCCGTGGTCATGGTAGGCATAAAAGCCGAAGTAGTGGGGTGAAATACCTGTAAAGCAGGCAAAATGGCATTGACGGCAAACCACAGCGAGGTACCCGCAAACTGGGCAATAACCACCAACGGCAAAAGATAAAAAGGGCGTTTCATAAAAGCGTTTCAAAAAACTTTTAAAGCTACTCAAAAAATGAATTGCCCATCGCTTCGTTTTCTCCGCAGTCGCTTAACATTCGCTTTTTCTATGAATCGCGTCCTTTTCTCTTTCCTCCTTTTTTGGGGAAGTTTTCTACCCCAAACCAGCCACGCCCAGGCTCCCGTGTCACCCACTGCCACGACCCTATCGGCGCGGTTTCCTGCCCCTGCGGGATTTCAGCGAACTACCACTGCATCTACATCTTTTGAGACGTTTTTGCGTCAGCTACCGCTCAAACCTTGGGGAAGTAAAGTACTCTATTTTGACGGTCATTCCAAAAACACCCCCAACGTGTATGTTTCGGTCGTTGACCTAAGCATTGGTAAAAAAGACCTTCATCAATGCGCCGATGCCGTCATGCGTTTGCGGGCGGAGTATTTGTTTCAGCAAAAACAGTTTGAAAAAATTCATTTCAATTTTTTAGCCGACGGCAAGCCCCGTTATTTCAGTACTTACGCCAAAGGCAGCTATTCATATCCAATATTTTGGAAGTACATGGAGTACATTTTCGCGTCGGCTAACACCCGTTCATTGCACGACGAGTTACAGCCTATTTCAATGCAACACCTGAAAATCGGCGACGTTTTTATTCAAAAAGGTGTACCTTTCGGTCATGCGGTAATGGTGGTGGACATGGTTCAAAACCCTACGACGGGGCAAAAATTGTTTTTGTTAGCCCAAAGCTACATGCCTGCCCAAGAAACCCAGATTTTGAAAAACCCCAACAATGCTGCCCTTAGCCCGTGGTATGAACTTAAAAACGAAACGTTGAAAACACCCGAATGGACGTTTGAACCCAGTGATATACGACGTTTTAAGGAAAACTAACTAGCCAAAACGATGTCATTTTTCAACCCTTTTCTTCTTATTTTTTTTGTCCTACTCAGTCTCACTAGCCGTGCTCAGTCGGAATACTTACGGGCTTACCCTGACCACATTGTGCGCGCTACTTCCCGAGGTATTGTGTGGAAAGACTCTACCCTCATGCCTTTTGACGACGGACAAAAAAAGACCTTTGCCGAACTTCTTCAAAACGCCGACTTGGAAGACCAATTGGTGCAGAAATATTCCAAAAAACGCCAAGAAAAAGCCCCACAGCTCAACCACGACCCGGGGAGGTTTCGGTACGAACCTTTTTTTAGAAAAATGTACGGCAATACCGAAGCCGAAGTTCGCAAAAATCTCGTTGAGATTGTGTGGCTTCCCAAGACCCTGAAAAAAAAATTATTGGTATCAAAAATCAACAACGTACACCAACATTTTCAAGCCGTTTCGGACGAATTAGAACGCCACCCCGAATTACTCAAGTACGTCGATAATCCCGCGGGTACGTTTGTGTGGCGACTTATCAGCGGCACCAATCGCCTCAGTATGCACAGCTACGGGGTGGCCATCGACATCAACCTCAATTTGTCGCATTATTGGCAGTGGGACTGCCGTTGTAAAGAAGAAAATGTACCACTCTCCTACCGCAATAAGATAGCCGCTCAAGTAGTAGAAATCTTTGAAAAACACGGCTTTATCTGGGGCGGAAAGTGGTATCACTACGACACCATGCACTTCGAGTATCGTCCTGAGCTGCTTTTTTAGTCGATGGACTACTCTCAACCCTCCTTCTCCAGCTCAAAAATGGCTTCGCTGCCATGGCCAAATACTTTGCCGAAGACTCGGCTTCCATCTTCACTTGAGCGTTTAAGGCGACCTCTAATTCTTCTTTTAATGACGTTCGCAGGCGTGCGGTGTCTTTTATAGTTTTATTTATTTTAAAATGGGGAGTTTCCTCTATTTTTCACCACAATACTACACCCTTTGGCGTAAAAATGTTCTATTCCCAAGTACCGAGGCCAAAATTTGGAATGAGTCTGAATTTGAGAAACCTACAATTTGCAGGAGAGTGAAGGTAAGTAATGTCATTTTTGCCTTTTTAATTGCGTAACAATCTTCAAACGGAGTCATTTATCATCCTAAACAACGATACAAGTGAGATTCAATACGTGGATAGCAGCATTACTTTTGGCCTTGTCCATCAAAACATACGCTCAGACCAATAAGGCCTCCTCTTCTGCGAGTTTCAACAGCGCCAAACCGTGGACGTACTGGTGGTGGCTGGGAAGTACCGTCACCGAAAGCGACATTACGTGGCAACTCGAAAACTTCGCCAAAGCAGGTCTGGGAGGGGTTCACATTATCCCTATTTATGGCATCAAAGGGCTTGAAAAACAAGCAATTCCGTACCTAAGCCCGCGCTGGATGGAAGTGTTGGCCCATACGGTTCGAGAAGGAAAACGTCTCGGATTGGGCGTGGACATGACCACGGGGACGGGCTGGCCTTTTGGCGGACCGAACGTGTCGCCTGAATTTGCAGCAAAAAAATGGCAGTTTGTCAACGGCGAAATTCAAAGCGTGCTCACCAAGCAGGCCGTCAAGCGTGCCGCTCCTGGGGGTGAAGGGCTGGTACTTGACCCGTTTTCGGCCAAAGCCATGCCGCATTATGTGCAACGTTTTGACTCAGCATTTGCCAATTTCAAAGACCGTCCTCGCGCCATGTACAACGATTCTTACGAAGTCTATGGCGCCAACTGGACGGATGATTTTTTAAACGAGTTTCAAAAACGGCGCGGCTACGACCTTAAAAGCCAATGGGCCGACTTCGTCGATACCACCACGGCTTTGGTCAAAATCGACTATCACCAGACGCTCTCGGAGTTATTACTGGAAAATTATGCCAAAAAATGGACCGATTGGTCGCACAAGCAAGGCTTCGTCACACGCTACCAAGCCCACGGTTCGCCAGGCAACCTACTCGATTTATATGAAGCTTCCGACATTCCCGAAACCGAGTCTTTTGGTACAAGCCGCTTGCCAATCAAAGGGCTACGCGTCGATGACCAATACGAAGTAGACCGTTTTGGAACGCCCAATGCCCTTGCCATGAAATTTGCGAGCTCGGCCGCGCACCTTGCTTCTAAAAAATGGGTAAGTTCCGAAAGTACCACTTGGTTGGCCAATCACTTCAAAGTCTCGCTTTCACAAATCAAGCCTCAGTTAGACGAATTGTTTGTATCAGGCATCAACCATATTTTTTACCACGGCACTACTTATACTCCTAAAAACGAGGCATTTCCTGGATGGTTATTCTATGCTTCCACCAACTACGGCGTTCATTCCCACTTTTGGAAACATTATCCGTTGTTGAACAAGTATGTAGAACGGTGCCAGACGATTTTGCAAAATAGCCAAGCCGACAACGACCTGCTGGTTTATTTCCCTATCCATGATTTATGGGCTACCAAACCTCGTGCGGGAGGGGGTATCCACCAATTGGAAGTTCATCATGTGGATAAGTGGTTATTAAAACTTCCTTTTGGGCAACTTAGCAATTGGCTTTGGGATAACGGCTTTGCGTTTGACTTCATTTCCGACGACCAACTGCAACGCTTTGCGTCGTTAGCGACCAAAAAGTACAAAACGATTTTGGTTCCTGCCACCACCTACCTCCCCCAATCAACCCTTTCGCGGCTCGCAGCATTGTCAAAGGCAGGGGCTAAGGTAATCTTTATGGAACATTTTCCCACTACCCCAACGGGTTTTGCCCAACAATCAGAGCGGAGGGCGTCTTTCCAAAAACTCCTCCAAACGTGGGCGGGGCAACAGGCTCACTTTTCAAATCTTGGCGACTTGGAAAGTGTCCTAGCCACCCAGAAAATCCGCCAAGAAACGTGGGCTAAAAACGGCTTAAAGTACATTCGGAAAGTACAAAATGGCAAAGTGGTCTACTTTATCGCTAACCAAAATCAGCTTTTCAGCGAAGGATGGATTACACTCGCTACTCCTGCAAAAAAGGTGTATATGTACCAGCCTTTGACCGATAAAACGATAGAATTACCCGTTAGAACCAAACAAGGAAAAACACAGGTTTACCTCTCGCTCCTTTCGGGTGAGTCGTGTTTTTTGAAATTGGATGCGACCTCAAACGTTGGAAAGGTTTTGAACCTTTCCAACGCTCAAACTTTCCCCCTAAAGGGTAACTGGAAACTAACATTCGTCGAAGGCAAACCCTACCTACCCGCTTCCAAAACAGTTTCTGACCTAGGTTCATGGACAAGTTTATCGGATTCGGCCAGTTATTTCTCTGGGACGGCGCGGTATTCGTTGACTTTTGACGTCCCTGCGGGCATCGAAAAAGCCAGTAAAATAGTGTTGGATTTGGGAGATGTCCGCGAAGTGGCCGATGTGACGCTCAATGGTCAAAAAATTGGTACAGCTTGGAGTTTACCATTCCGCCTCGAACTGCCCGCTGGGAGTTTAAAAGACCACCAAAACACCCTCGAAATTGAAGTAACTAACCTCTCAGCCAACTATATGCGCCTCCGCGACACACAGCAGCCCGACTGGAAAAAGTTTCAGGAAATCAACATGGTGGACATTCAATACAAACCTTTCAACGCCTCAAAGTGGCAAGCTATGCCCTCAGGCTTGTTAGGTGAAGTAACGATGGAGTATTGGACGAAAAAATAATTTACTTTTTTTTCCTTTTTTTGCAACGCTACCTCTCTAACCTTAGTATTGGTAAATAAGAAAATGATTAGATAGATAATCGTATTCGTTTTTATGGCTGTTAGAGAGAAAATCGCCGTTGGTCCTACCGACGGCGATTTTTTGTTACAAACAAGCCCTTACTTTCCAGCCTTCGGTGAGTTTAACACCGCCGCAATTTGGTCCACCGTCTTTTCCAACGCCTGGCACATGCACTTCCAATACTGCCTGTGGCGTAGTTTCCAACTGTTCAATAAGCTCCCATGTAATGCTTTTCAAAGGGATTTTTAGCCGACGGCTCCACAGCGTATCTAGTTGTCCCGCCGCTCGGCCAATGTCGATATAGACAAAACGTTCTTTGGGAGGGCCTTGAGTGACTGCTCCCAAGAAAACGGGCGAAGCATCCGCCGAAGGCTTTACGCGTACCGTTGCTTCAAACGTCAGGTCATCTCCCGTCGATTTTTGTTTTTGCAGGGTAACGTAAGTATGCCCACTCCCCTGTTGAATCCCAAAATCGGTGTCTGCCGTTGGTTTTTCTAAAATAATCCGAAGGTTAATTTCTCGTTCCATGGCTTGGTATTATTAAGTAAAAGTACACAATAAAGGTTTTGTAACTTTTATCTTACCTACCACGTCTTAAAAACAGCCATCTTTGTATAGTCATCTCTACCACTATTCCTTCCTATGTCTCATCTACCCCATCACGACCATTTAGACATATCCAAACTATCTTCTGTTTTTCGAGACACGACCAACTCCTATAAATTTTATTGGTTTCTTTCAATTTTAGACGATTTACGTGACAACGGTCAAAACCTAATCCCTCAAAAAGACATTGCGCTTCGTATGCTGGCAAATGTCTGGTATCCCCTCGATTTTTTCAAGCTATCCTTTGGGGCTCAAGATGGGTTCAAAAAAGTGGCCCAATTTATTTCTACCAAAATAACCGTCGATAACCGACCCAATTCGCCTGAGCTTTTTGAACAAATTAAAAAAAAATTTTCGGAAGACGAGTTGTCACAACTGAGCCAAGAAGTAAAGAAATTATACCGTTGGGTTCCATTTCGATTTATACGCCCTTTCGTTGAGAACGAAACAAAAGGGCTACCAGATGCTCAAGTAAATATGGCAATCATTAAAACCTGTAATCAACTATTTGAACGTGAGCCACATCGAATCATGTATCGCTTCGCTGATGACGCCATTGAACTCAATAGTATGTGGGTAGAATATTTACAGAAACACCAAGGTATTTTACGTAGCTTCATTTTCTGGCATTTGGTAAAGTTTATGCAAAAAAATAACCCAAATGTCATCGGCCTTTCAGAGAAGCTTCATAAACCAGTAACACGAAATCTAACGTTAGCAAATCGCTTCTGGAGAGGTTATTTATCTGAAAATCAAAATGTTTCTTGCATTTATTCAGGACAATATATTACGCTACAGAACTTAAGTTTGGATCACTTTCTTCCTTGGTCGTACGTAGTTCATGACCAACTCTGGAACATCATACCCACCACCAATACTGTTAATTCAGGTAAAAGTAATGGGCTTCCTTCCTACGAAATGTATTTTGAAAGCTATTTACAAGTTCAGTACGACGTAGTTCAGTTTTACTTAAATAAAGGGAATAAAAAAATTTTGGAAGACTACAACTATATTTTTTCCGAAAATATAGATAAAATGTCACTAGATGTTTTTCGTAACGTCTTAACTAAGCACATCATTCCACAATTACAGTCAGCTCAAAATTTGGGCTTTTCGTACCCAAACATCTACGATAAAACGACGAACAAATGGAAAATGAAGTAAAAACAAGTAAGTTTCTCAGCCTAGTGTTAAGACATAACCCTGCTTCAATTGGACTAAAGTTAGATGAAGAAGGATTTGATTTCTATCTTTCAGATAACCTTGTTTGGTTAACAAATTTTATTCCTGCCAAATTTATCAAGGTTTATGAGTAGTTCAAACAATCCCAATACCCACCTAACAGCGAAAGAACGTACTAGCCCTTCACTTCCTGTACGAATGTTATACGACCGTGGACTTCTTCGGGGTAAAATTCTAGATTTTGGCTGCGGTTTTGGTAAAGATGTTGACTTTCTTCTCCAAAAGGGATTTGACGCACAAGGATTTGACCCCTATTATTTCCCTTTAACGCCTTCAGGAAAGTTTGATACGATACTCTGCTTCTATGTTTTGAACGTTCTTTTCCCCGAAGAACAAAACCAAGTATTAATGCAGATTTCAAGTTTGCTCAAGCCAACAGGTAAAGCCTATTTTGCCGTTCGACGTGACATTCACAAAGATGGGTTTCGGACACACCAACTTCATGCAAAACCAACCTACCAGTGTTATGTAAAACTACCTTATACTTCCATTTTCCTAAATGAAAATACCGAATTTTACGAGTATCAGCATTTTAACCAACTTACTTATAAACCCTCAAAATGCCCTTTTTGCACACCTGCCCCAAAATTACAATTACTGGCAGAAACACCTTTAAGTTACGCAATTTTAGACGGATATCCCGTTACCAAAGGTCATACGTTGATTATTCCAAAACGCCACGTAGCCGATTATTTTGAACTAAAATTTGAAGAACAAAAAGACCTAGTACAACTCACTAGTTATATTCAAAAAAGCCTCAAAGTTAATTTCCAACCCGATGGCTTGAACGTGGGAATGAACATTGGTAAAAGCGCAGGTCAAAAATTTCCACATACGGCATTGCACCTCATCCCCCGCTACGAAGGCGACAGTAAAAACCCTAATAGTGGTATTCGAAATGTATTAAAATAACTCTTCTAGTCCATTATTGCTTTATATCGTTATGACTGGAATCAGCCTATGGAATTCATTAATTTCATTGAAAATGGAGCTGATTTCCATACAAGGTGGACAGTCAATCATTCTGTTACAATCAAATAAAGTTACTGCAAAATCGAAATCAGCGAGAACACTCTCGGCGTTGACGGGACATTTTGGGTCAGCAAAAAGACTAAAAAAGAGGCTGTCATCACTTGTATAGATCAATTTCTAACTTGGTATGCCCAATATATACCCTTAGAGGGGTAGCTAAAGCAGTTAAATTGGAGGGAAACTAAGTCTTTTCGTTCCCTTTTGATCAGTTTCATCAATTTGCACGTACTTTCGCCTTAAATAAGTTAGCTTATATAATGTCTTCGACTAAAGAACAAATTTTAAAACAGTATTTCGGTTACGATACTTTTCGGCCGTTGCAAGCCGAAATTATTGATTGGGTATCGGCAGGAAACGATTGTATG
>JALQYJ010000048.1 GCA_023254175.1 Runella sp.
AAAAACAACTCGGGTAAAACTGCGTTGTTGGAGCCGATATATCTCTTATTAAGTACTGATTATAAAGGATTGGCCAGCATAACCCGCCAATCGGAAAAAGATGTTGAAAAGGAAAAAATCTTTTAAACTCAATAAAGTAAAGCACTTTCTTTGACTTTTTTAGAAACTAAATTTCTTTCTCGCGTTTAAAGCCATACGGGCAATGGCGGCAACCGTTTTTGCAGCAGTAACCTCGCTTTAGGTGGTATGCCGACGTAAAAACGACAAAGCCGTTTTTGTCGGTGTAATAGTCTTCTTTGCCTAATCCATGACGGGCAGACGATGAAGAAGAGGGGGAAGGAGAGGAACTTTCGCTCACTTTTATAGATTTTTGAACAATAAGTATGTAACCAATTGTTCAAAAAAATGTTTACCTACATTAACTTAACGCTAAACAAGTCCTTCGATTTAAGCCAAACCCAAATGACAATAACCATTGTTAGGCTACCTCCCAGGAGTACGGATGGAACGGTTCCCAGCAATTTGGCAAGAACTCCCGATTCAAATGCACCAATTTCGTTGGAAGAACTGACAAACACACTATTTACCGAAATAACGCGACCTCGCATATGATCAGGTGGAACCACCTGCAAAATGGTTTGGCGAATGACAACGCTGATGGCATCAAATGCCCCCGTAAAGAATAACATTACTACCGATAGCCAGAAATGCGTAGAAACGGCAAAAATAAGCGTAGCTACTCCAAAACCTGCCACGGCAATCAGCATATTGCGCCATGCATGGCGGGCAGGGGGGAAGTAGGCCGTCATAAAAATGGTGAGCACAGCCCCTACTGAGGGCGCAGCACGTAAGATGCCAAGTCCTTCGGCGCCTACCTTTAGAATGTCCTCAGCAAAAACGGGTAAAATCGCAATCACACCACCAAAAAGTACCGCCGCTAAATCGAGTGAAATCGAATAGAGCAGAATCTTTTGCTCGTACACAAACTTGATACCTTCTTTGATGCTCTGCCACAAACCTACTGTTTCTTCTTCGGTGGTTTGAGGGATGGGTTTTTTAGAAACCAATAACAACATTCCTTGAGTAGCAACCAAAATACCTACGACCACCCATAGGGTGTTAATCAATCCCAAATAAGCATAAAGAAATCCCGCTACTCCAGGGCCTGCAATGGCTCCTACTTGCCAAAACGTACCACTCCATGTAGCGGCGTTGGAGTAGACCTCGCGAGGGGTTAAAAAGGCTTTCATGGACGAAACTGCTGGCGAATAAAACCCTTTTGCAAAGCCAATGACAGCTAAAATTCCGTAGACTGTAAAGAGTAACGACGTCTGAGAAAGATGATTGCGGTTTTCGGGGTTCATCAAAGCAATAAGCCCTAATGAGCAAACCAAAATAACCGATTGACTGATTTGCATGATGGTTCGTTTGTCTTTACGGTCGGCATAGTGCCCCCCAAACAAGGCCAACGAAATATAAGGAACGGCTTCGGCCAATCCGATAAACCCTAAGGAGAGTGGGTCGTGGGTGATTTTGTACAGTTCATACCCAATCACCACTTCTTGAATCAAAAGCGCAGCCGTAATAAGGCTATTGGTGGTTATTAGATTGACAAATTCTGGATAACGCAGGGCTGCGTAGGGGTCGGTGGAGGTAGTTTTCAACGGTAAATTTTTGGTTGATTAAGAAACATACTCAAAAACTCAACCCAATTTTGACGGGTAAAGTTGCGCTAAATACTAAAAAAAAGCCCCCATAGGTAATGGGGGACTTGTCAAAAAAATGAAGCGTGGGCTAATAATTAGCTAATTGAGAAATCTCTGTGACCTTATCCGCCAACTGGGCTACCTTGCCAATGACGATGATGGCGGGTGAACCGATACCCTCGGCTTGCGCAAGTTGAAGTATGTTCCCAACTTTGCCTGTTACCATTTTCTGGTCGGGGCGTGAGCCATTTTGGATAATGGCTACTGGCAAATTTATCTTTCCTAATTGGGCAAATGTTTCAACAATTTCGGGGAGTTTGTGCATTCCCATCAATACTACTACAGTTGCCGATGACCGAGCTGCTAACGAAAGGTCGTTGGATAAGCTATGGTCTTTGGTGGTTCCTGTAATTACCCAAAAACTTTCACTCATACCTCTCGTTGTCAGGGGAATCCCAGCCAAGGCAGGCACGGCATAGCTGCTCGAAATTCCTGGAATGACCTCTACAGCAATGCCATGACGCTCGGCGTATTCGAGTTCTTCGTAGCCACGACCAAAAATAAACGGGTCACCGCCTTTGAGGCGTACCACATGGCCGTATTGTTGGGCATATTCAACAATCAAGTGGTTGATGACGTCTTGGTTACAGCTGTGTTGAGCAAAACGTTTGCCTACGTTTACAATCACACAGTTAGTTTTGCAATAATCAAGTAACTCTGTGCTTGACAGCGCATCATGCAAAACCACGTCCGCACTTTTAAGGGCTTTGATGCCCTTCAATGTGATTAAGTCGGGATCACCCGGGCCTGCTCCAATGAGTGTAACTTTCATAAGGCTAGCTATCTTTTCCAAATTCTACCAACGATAAGGCTGGTGCTTCTACCTCGTCTAACTGTGCTTGACGCATCTCGTTTACTTTACCTAAAAACTGACTCGCAGCTTCCACAAACTGGCGCGAAAAGGCTTCACTTGGCTCATTTTTGTTGATACTAAAGACCAATTCTTTGAAACCACCTTCGGTTAAGTGGCCAAACTCGGCTCCAAAATACTCGTCAAAATCACGAATGATGCCGTATTGGGTATTGGTAGGTACTCCTTTGCTTACAAGCATAGCTTTGGAACCTGTTACAAACACATTGTAAGAATGATAAATGGCATCTGCCCAAACCGCTTTTTCAAGATTTTCTTGCGCCCAATCAAGTTTTTCTTGGGCTTCGATGAGGGTTGTCGCTACAAGGTCTACCAACACACTCGCACATTCGCCTACGCCTACTTCGGTTTGGAATGGTTCTTCGTGATCCCAATCGATATAGTCACTTGGGGTGGCGGTAGTCAAATCAGCTAATGGCTTCAAGAGCGCGTAAAAATATTTGTTTCCTTGACGAAGGAAATAGTCGTTATAATACTCACCTTCAAAGGCATTGGCGTCGTAATCTTGCAATAACAACCGTAATGCCGCAGGGCCACGTTTGGTCGGAACTTTCACTACTTTGTCGCCAATCATACCTTCCCCAGTACCGTTGAAACCACCGCCCAATAGCACTTGTAAGGCTGGGAGGACAAGTTTACCATTTTTGATGGAGCTTCCGTGGAAACCGATATTAGCGGCACTGTGTTGGCCACAGCCGTTCATACAACCACTGATTTTGATTTTAATATCGTTGTTGTAAATAATATCGGGGAATTCTTTTTTCATCATCGTTTCGAGGGCACGAGTAATGCCGTAGCTGCTCGAAATTGCCAAGTTACAAGTGTCGGTTCCTGGGCAGGTCGTAATATCGGCGGTTGTATCAAAACCTGGCTCGGCCAAGCCTAAGGCATTCAGCTGCTCGTACACGGCGGCCAAATCTTCGGCTTTCACAAAGCGAAGCAAATATCCTTGGTTGACAGTAACACGAATGTCATCAGCGGCGTATTGGCGAACAACATCGGCCAGTTTGCGGGCAGTTGACGAGTGCATATCACCCAACAATACTCGGAGCTGTACGGCATACCATCCTTTTTGTTTTTGTTCAAATACGTTGGTTTGTAGCCATTTTGTGTATGTATCGTCCGTAGAAGCGGCAATAAGTTCTTCTTTCGTAATGCCTCCTTCACGGGTTGAAGAATACAACTCAGACGTCGCAAAATCAAGGCTTCTAGGGCTGTACTCCTTGTTTTTGATAGCAGTCCACTCTTCATTTACGCGCTTTAAGAACTCTTCTAAACCAATATCGGCCAAGAGAAATTTCATCCGTGCTTTGTGACGGCGAACACGCTCTCCATAACGGTCGAACACGCGAATAACGGCTTCAATAAACGGTATTACTTGTTTTTCTTCTAAGAACTCATGGGCTGGTTTAGCCAAAAGTGGCTGAGCTCCTAAGCCTCCACCAATCAAAACTTTAAAGCCGCGAACCAGCTCACCTTGTTCGTTGGTACGTACTTGGGGAATCAATCCTACGTCGTGCATAAAGCCATAGGCTGAATCTTTTTCAGACGAAGAAACTGCAATTTTAAACTTACGACCCATGTCTTGGCAGATAGGGTTACGTAAGAAATATTCAAAAATGCCGTGGGTAATTGTGGTAACATCAAAAGGTTCTAAAGGGTCGATGCCCGCGCGAGCAGATGCCGTAACGTTACGAACGGTATTTCCGCAGGCTTCGCGTAAGGTGATTTGAGCGTCTTCCAAATCGGCCCACAAAGCAGGTGAGTCAGCGAGTTTTACGAAGTGCAACTGAATATCTTGGCGGGTAGTTGCATGAAGGTTGCCTGTCGCGTATTTGTCAGAGCAATCGGCAATCCGCACCAACTGGTCGGCAGTAATACGACCGTACGGAAGTTTGATACGAATCATCTGAACCCCTGCTTGGCGTTGGCCATAAACCCCTCTTGCCAGGCGGAATTTACGAAACGCTTCTTCAGGTACATTTCCATCACGGAAAACGCTGATTTTACTTTCTAGCTCAAGAATATCGCGACGGGCTGCTTCGCTAACGTTTGGTGAGAATTGGATTGTTGACATGTATTTAGCTCTTATTGTCTATCGACTATATATTTTAATAATTAAATGGAAAAAGGGATTTTACTCCCTTTTTGGTTGGAATTTCTTCCTTTTAATGATACAAAGTACGGGCTTGTCGAGTTAATTTCCTAATAATAAGCCCAAAAACAACGAATAGGCAATAACAAAAAGTTATGATTAAAACTTCACGAGCCGTTTTCGGTCAGCATACTCTCCCAATTGCAAGTCAATGAAATAGTCGCCCGCAGGGTAGGTTCTAACATTGATAGGTTGGGCAAACGCATCGGTATTTTTGTCAAATTCGGCCCGCCAAACTTCGGCTCCCGATATGCTTCTCAAGCGAAGAAGTACTTTTCCACGTAGTGAATTGGTGAATTTCACTTCTACCATACCATCGGTGGGGTTAGGGCTAAGGGTTAGCTCTTTGCCTGGTAATGTTTCGCTGCCTAAGATTAGAACGTTTCGGACATAAATTATGGCACTAGCAGAGTCGCGGCATACGTCTGAACCAGCGCCTTTTACCAAATATGTTAAGGTACGAGTGGGGCGCGCTGTCACTTGAGGACCCAACGTAGAACTTAGCCCTTCAGAAGGCGACCAGTTAATGACACCTGCTCCCCGTGCTTGCAGTGTAACAGCTTCTCCAGGGTTAATAAATTGAGCCGAAGCCTGAATTTGAACCGAAGGTTTCATTCCTACATCGGCGGTGATGGCGTGGGCAATGTTTAACCCCGTTCGGATAATATAGCGATCCCAGTTTCCACTCGAATTTCGTTCCCACGAGGTAGCATTGAGAGATTCGCCGTCGCGGGTTGTTATAAGCGCGACTGTATCGCCTGCTGCGTAATCAAACTCCACTCCAATCAAGAAGGCTAGGTTGTTTTGGCTTGATAAATTGATATTTTGATCAAAAACAACTTTGGTTTCTCGGTTATTTTTGACGTCGTCCAAAATTTTACGAAGTGGAATTTCTTTTACTGTCAACTCTGACCCTGGGCCGCCTTGAAAACCGCGTGCATTCCACACTTTGACTCGCACTACGTTTTCGGTTTCGGTATTTTTGGCAGCTTTGGCAACCCCAAACTTGATAGTAGTACCTCTCAAATTGGTGTAACCGAGCGGATTAGAAAATAATTCGGCTACAGCTTGAGTCTTTCGGCTATTTTGGCCTGCGATATACCCCGTACCACCTGCCTGACGGAGGGTAGTACCTGTGCCTGTAAAATTGGTCACAGTAGCACATAATCCCGCATTGACAACTTCAATGTATTGAGTTTTGACCAAAGGGGAGGAGGCACCTGAGGAGTTAGACACAGTAAGTGTGACTTTGTACTTGCCGGCTGTGGTGTACGTAACCGTTGGGTTTTGCGCAGTCGAAGTAGCAGGGTCACCACCTTCAAATTCCCACTGCCATGCCGTAGGAAAATTGGTTGATAAATCCGTGAACCGAACTTGGCCTCCTAGCAGAACTGTACGGTTTTCGGCCTCAAAATTTGGAATAGGTTTGCCTGAAATGAGCTGTCCGCAGACGTTGGAGGTAAGCAAGCTTGCCCGACGTGGGCTGACTTCCATCACGGTTCGCATCCTTGTTTTTTGATCTTTAGTAAAAATGTTGAAACAAGCATCGTCAGAATAATCCATGTAGTTTTCGACCATATTAGCTCCACCACAGCTTATACGTCCTTTTTGACAGCCTCGGCTTTCGGAGGCTTGGGTAGGAGTATCCGAACAAAAGTCATCGCCGCAAGAGGCATCTCCCCAAATGTGGCGTAAACCTAGCCAGTGGCCTGTTTCGTGCGTAAGAGTACGACCAAGGTTATACGGTGCTTTTAAGAGGGGGAAGCTCCCCTTCTGAGAGTTACCGAAGTTGGCATAATTGACTACAACGCCATCAGTACTCGCCGACCCCCCACCTGAGGGTACTCCTGAAAGCCCTGAGTTACTAGGAAACTGAGCATAACCTAAAAGATTGTCATCTTGGGCTGCGAAATCAAGTACCCAAATATTAAAGTATTTGTTAGGATCCCACGAAGTGGTAGGTTTCAATGAGCCTTCAATATCAGCACGAGTCCAGCTAGTGCGATTTCCGTTGACACGGTCAATCCCAGGTTCAGTCATGCGTTGCCCATTAGGATTGAATTGTGCCAAACAAAACTCAACTTCAATATCGGCTCCGCGAGAATCGGTATTGTACCCATTGGTGTTGATTCGACGGCGAAAGTCTTCGTTTAAGGTTTCAATTTGCGACTGAATTTGCGCTTGACTGATATTGCGCCCTACGCCAACGGCTTCGCCATTGTGAATGATGTGAACGACAATCGGAATAGTAATAATATCTGCAGTTCCACGGCTAGAAGCCATTTTGGCTTTCAACTCCACCATTTTACGCTGCAAATCTCGTTCAAAGTCATCGAGGCTTCCTTCTTCAGGGAACCGAAGACGACGCAAACTATCCATTTCCATGGTTGCACACGGCTCGGGGCGGCGCTGTGCCTTCGCGACAAAGCAGGTTAGAATAAAAAGGGCAAAAATGTAGAATGACTGGCGCATAGTAATTGTACAAAATTGAGAAAGTGCACTTGACCTATTTCCCTGTGGATGTAAACTTAAAACGGTAACTAGCGTCGATATCGCCAAAATAATACTCAAGAACCATGGTATTTTCGGTCAACGTTTTTACAATAAAAGGGAGCTTAAACCCACCGAATAGCCGTGGAATCCCCATTTCGAGCGTCGCGTTGGCGTTGGTAAATTGCCAAACGTCAGTGATAAGAATATCTGGCTCTGTGGTACGACACTTGCTAGCGCCGTTGGAGTACTCCATTTTTTTCTCTTCGTTGGCGTAAAAAATAAATTGGTCGTCGAGTTGGCAAGGGTCAAGTACTTCATTTCCTGCTAAATCGAACGGGTCTTTTTCGTCAACAATCGTAACAGCATTTAATACCCATGCTTTTTTTTCAGTACCCGTCAACAATTGAGAATACGTCAACGGTTTAGGGTCTAGTTTTTCGGTACACCCACTCAGCGCACCTATCAAAATAGCAACAAAGGCTATAAGCGAACTTTTTTTCATGGTTATCAGGTGGTTATTGTGGGACGTAGTTTAACGGAACAATAACATTGGTATCTTTCTTAGTTTTATAACTGTAAACCTTCATTTTGATATTGAGCGAAATACGTTTGTTGACAGGGTTCCATACCCCAGTTCCAGAAAGTGTATCATAACCCGCTGCAAACTGAGAGACAACTTGCCGAGGAATAGTCAAGGTATTATTTCCATTATCAATAAAATCGAGGCTTGGTTTTTCTGCTTGAAAACTTAGCGGCGCCTCCCAGTTGAAAAACTGTTGAAAGCCTAACAATCCTACGTTGATGTTTGAAATAGTATAACGTTTACAATCGGTACTAGCTATTTCAATATCGGCCAATTGGTAGGCTTGCGTTGCATTCACAGGGAGTTGTCCTGTATAGAGCCCATCCATCAAGCAAGCATCTCGAATCGTAAAAACCATTTTGTTACCCATACCACTTTTTCCAAAACCTACCTGCACTTTATCGGCGGGTTTGGCAGCAGTTAAAGTAAATTCGATGGTGCTCGATTCAAGGATATTATTGGCATTATTAAGTAAATATAACGTTATTTCGCCCGTGCTTTGCCCAACAGGAATAATGACAGTACCCTTCGTACCTTCAATGCGATAGTCCTTTCCTTCGCGGGCCGTTCCTCCGACGGTGTAGCTGATGTTAATCGACTCGTTGAGTACAGGACCACCATTATGGATCTTGATTTTGATAGCTTTTGAATAACTCTCCTTATAGCTAAGAGTAGTGTCATTGAAAACTACAAAATTACTGCCTTGGTAAATTATTCGCTCTTCTTCACAACCAGTGAGCCACACTCCAGTCGATGCCAACAGAAGAACAAAAAGGATCGATTGTATGATTGAATAGTTAGATTTCATTTTCAGGTGATTGGTTTACCATTTTTGAATTTACTGTTTCGGGTTTTGAGTTTTAGGTTTGCTGTTTTGGGCTTACTATTCGTATTTTAAACTATAAACTTCAAACAGGAAACTAACTACAAACTTTAAACGGGAGATTACAAACCCCAAACTTAATACCCTGGATTTTGTTGACCTACGAGAGAAGGGTTGCGTTGAATTTCGGTTTGCGGAATCGGCCATAGTTCATATTTAGAGCCCCAGTTGGCTGAAAAGGCTGACATAACAGCTTGTGCCCTTCCTGTGCGGACAAGGTCGTACCAGCGGTGGCCTTCAAAAGCCAATTCATACACTCGTTCACGTTCGATAAGGCTAATCATCTCAGCTTGAGTAGTAGCTGTAATTAACGGAGGCTGAGCGCTAGCGGCTAGTCCAACTCCTGCGCGAGTGCGTAATTTGTTGATGTCAACAATAGCCCCTGTTGTCCCTGTGATTTTGCCCTGCTGGGCCCGAGCTTCTGCCCGAATCAAGTACATTTCACCCAAACGGAAGATGACAAAGTTGCGGTTGCTTTCGTCGGCGGTACCGTATTTACGAAGTGTCCACCCGTTGTCATTTCCTTTTTGTTTGGTAAAATCAAATTCGAGTGTTTGACTGCGGTTGCCTGATTCCCTTGAAATCAACGACAAAACTACTTGGTTGGAGGGTACTACTTCGCGTCGACCTACAAAATAGTTGTTTATATCTCCTGAGTAGTCGTTGAGGGTATAACCAAACTCAAAAATTGATTCTTGGGTAAAATCTTTGGTGACAACGTCATTGTAAGGCACTAACGAATAATTGACTGAATTGATAAGCAACGTAGCGAATGCCTCCGCTTGTGTCCAATTTTTTTGGTAAAGGTAATAACGTGCCAAGGCCGCACGAGCTGCATTTTTGGTGGCATATCCTGCATACACGTTACGGTCCTGCGGGTCGCCATCGGGGAGGTCGGTAAGGGCTGCTTGATAATCTTCGAGTACCCACGTCAAAATTTCTTCTTTTGACGTGCGCGGTAGAGTACGGTTAGTAGCCAAGGTGGTGGTGGTGACTTTAGGAATACCTCCAAACGTGTGTGCCCCGATGAAGTTGGCATATCCACGCAAAAATTTTGCTTCGGCTGTCAGTACTTTGGCATCAGCTGCTTTTACACCCGCTATTTTAGGAAGGCGTTCGAGGATAAAATTGGCTAAATAAATAGCTCTGAAAATACTACCCCACATAGCGCCTACGACGCCGTTGGAAGGCGTGATTTGTTTGGTGCCTAGTTCGCGGTAGTCAGTAAAAGTGCCTAAATGAATGATATTATCGGCAGTAAAATCCCCTGCCTGTACTGTGGGGCTACCAATGCTCCGAGCGGCTGAGTATAAGCCTACGCGTACCGAAGGCAGGTCGTTGGCAGTTGTAAAAACAATGTCGTCAACTAGCAAATCAATGGCAGGCGGGTCAAGAACCACCGTGTTACACGCCGACATGAGAGCGGTGAGGAGGAGTGCGTATGTGAAACGTTTCATAGAATTCGATGAGATATAACTAACGAGTCTGTGTTAGAAATTAACAGTAATTCCGCCTACAATCGTTTTTACTTGAGGCAGCGTAAAAAAGTCGATGCCTTGAGCCGAAGTAGAGCCATCAAAGGTACTTACTTCTGGGTCGGCACCCGTGTAGCGGGTCAATGTCCATAAGTTGGTTCCTGTTGCATAAATACGCACAGCACCTAGTTTGACTTTGCTCGTCCATTTGCTAGGAAGTGTATAACCTACTGCTACGTTTTTGAGGCGTAAATAAGAGCCATCTTCTACAAGGCGACTGCTCGAATAGCTGTTGTATGTATTGTTGTATTCATAACGAGGTATGTCAGTGATGTCACCAGGTTTTTGCCAACGGCGCAATGCTGCCCGAGTCTGATTCACACGCAAATCGGTACCAGGATTGAGTAAAAACGAATTGCCGTAGTTCATTACTTTGTTTCCATACGAGAACTGAAGAAAGGCGCTTACGTCAAAGCCATTCCAAGAGAAGTTGTTGGTCAAGCCACCAATAAGCTTAGGTTGGGCATTGCCAATCACCTGAGCATCGTCGGTAGTGATGCGTCCATCGCCGTTAAAGTCTTCATAGAGTGCATCGCCTGTAGCAACATTCACTCCCAGATACTTGAGTCCCCAAAAGGTTCCGAGGGGCTCACCTACTTTGATGACGTTGGTAGCGCCTACACCTGCTGCTGAGAAACCGCGATAGAGAGGTTGTTCTGAGGCCAAGGAAACGACTTTGTTATCGTTGCGAGAGAAGTTTAAGTCAGTTGTCCAACGGAATACTCCGTCAAAGTTGACCGAACGTAGCGTAAATTCAAACCCTCGGTTAGAGATGCTCCCAATGTTTCCTTGAAGTGAGCCAAAACCCGTAGTAGCAGGCAGAGGTTCAGCAAATAAAAGAGCATCGGTGAGGTTATCATACACCTCTGCGGTGAAGCTTAAACGGCCCTTCCAAAACGCTACGTCAAGGCCAATATTGGTTTCACGAGTGCGTTCCCATTGAAGGTTAGGGTTACTAAGGCTGTTAGGCCCTACTCCCGATGAACCGTTGTAAGTTGTCGCTCCCCATGTTCCTAAAAACTGGAAGTTTCCGATACGTTCGTTTCCTGTATATCCGTAGCTTGCCCGAAGTTTAAGATCTTCAATAAAGCTAACATCTTTCAAAAAGCCTTCTTCTTTAATACGCCAGCCGACAGACGCCGACGGGAAGACTCCAAACTTGCGGTCTTGGCCAAAACGCGAGGAACCATCGTATCGAGCGGTAGCGCTAAAGAGGTATCTGTCCTTGTAATCGTACTTGATTTCTCCAAAGCCCGAAACCAAGCCATTTTGGGCAAAAAATGAACTCCCCGCATCTACTACCCCAGCTGAGGTAATATAGGTGAACTCATCGCGAGGGAAAATTCGCCCTGATACGCTTGAAGAAAGTCCTTGAGTATGCAACAACTCACCTCCCACAAGGGCACTGATGTGATGATCTTCTCCAATGTTTGTGTTGTAGGTCAAAATGGTGGAGTTCAAGAACGTCCCCAACGACGAAGTAGCGTAAGCTCCGTAGCCTTGCCCGCCTATAGAAGGTAAACTTCCAAAAAATGTTCCAGTCGGGTTATAAGTATCTTCTTGCGAACCGTTGTAGTCCATACTAAACTTGGTACGAAGGCGAAGATTAGGCAAGAAAGCATATTCGGCATTAACACCCCCCAAAAACTTGATGCCGTACGTCAACTGCCGAGGTAGCACTGCTTCCGCAACAGGATTACCATTGGGAAAACCTTGGTAGTTGGGGTCGTTGGGAGTATAAAGTTTAGCTTGCTCATTAAAAGGTGCGTAAAATGGCAAGCTACGAAGCGCTGAGCCATACACACCGTCAACGGCGTTATCGCTGAATACACGGCGATTTTTGGTGCTACCAATGCTAAGGTTTAACCCAAACGATAATTTGGGAGAAGCCTTGTGGTCGAGGTTGAACGAACCCGTATAGCGGGCAAAACGGTTGTTGAGCTGAACCCCTTCTTCGTCGCGGTAACTACCACTGATGTAAAAACGAGTGCGGTCGTTACCCCCCGATGTCGACAATTGATATTGTTGGTAAATACCTTGGCGAAGTACTTCGTCTACCCAATTGGTATTAACGGCATCCGTTACTCCTGGGATGAGTCCTAGGGCATCGGGGTCAACGATGTCAGCAAAGCGAGTTTGTTTGGCGTTATAGTTTGCGACAGCTTCGCGCTGTAAGGTTAATATTTCGCTCGAACTGAGTAAATCTAGTTGTTTTACGACATCCGAAACACCTCGTTGAACATCAAAGTTGATGTTGGTTTTTTGATTGGTTTTGCCTCGCTTAGTCGTGATTAATACCACTCCATTGGCTCCGCGTGCTCCGTAAATAGCTTTGGCAGAGGCATCTTTGAGAACCTGAATAGACTCAATATCGCTGGTGTTGAAAGCCGCGATAGCGTTGTCTTGCTGTCCACCGTAGCTAAACTGCGAGACGGCCCCGTCGTAAACGGGAATTCCATCGACAATCATTAATGGGCGATTGGAGGCATTAATAGAGGTATTGCCTCGGATAACCACTTTGACCCCTCCACCAGGTGTTCCAGAGGCTGCCGATACGCGTACCCCTGCGGCCTGCCCTTGAAGGGCTTGGTCAATCCCGGCAACGGGCAAATTTTTGAGCCGTTCGCCTTTGACGGTGGTCATGGCACTGATAACGTCTTTTTGCTGGGTAGTAGTGTAACCCGTTACTACCACTTCGTTCAGTTGAGTAGGGCTTTCAAGCAGTTCGACATTAATAACCGTTCGGTTATTAACTACTACCTCCTGACTGAGCATTCCCACAAACGAGAAAACTAACGTAACTTTTCCGTTGGGAACAGTAATGCGATACCCACCTTCACCGTTGGTTGAAACCCCCGTGGTAGCATCTTTGAGGGTGACGTTCACGCCAGGCATGGGCTGGCCGTCGGTGGCTGAAGTGACCTTGCCCGTAATCGTACGATTTTGGGCCCAAAGGGCTCCAAAGAAGCCCAAGGTCATGCTTAGGATTAAGAAAGACTTGCGTAACAATTGATTCATGTAAACGTATTTTATAAATCAGGAGTTTCGGAAAAAAAGTGAATGGATTAGAAAAAGCTTTTGGGTAATAGGGTGTACAATAAATTTGAGGCTAGGTTTGAATGTTTTTGTAAGCGTTTGATTATCAGTAAAATCAGGTAGCTCCAAACAAAATTGTACAATTAATGCATCTAATAAAGCACATATTGGCCAAAAGTTAGATAAAAAAGTCAGTTGAAAATAAGCTTACCCAAATTATTTGTACTTTTAAGAACGAAACATTCTTCTGAATGTTTTAAAAAAGGCTTTGTCGAATATTGGTATAGTTGATAGCTGTGTAAAATGGTTTGGTTAAGATTCTATTTTTTTGGGTTGGCCTATTTGGGTGGATTAACGGCTCAGTCTCAGGCGCGTTTGTATGTTTTTTACGATACGGAGTGCCCAATCTGTCAAAAAACAAGCAAACGCCTGCAAGAAATGTACGATAAATATGGTCAAAACGTTGCGTTTAAGGCTGTTTTTTCCACCAAGTCTCTCAAAAAGTCGAAAGTGAAGGCTTTTGCGAGCGAATATCAATTTACACTGCCGTACGTGATAGACCGAAAACATAAACTGGTTGAACGTTATGACGCGCACACGACGCCCGAAGCTGTACTGCTTAATGCTCAAGGGCAAGAAGTGTATCGAGGTGCGGTCGACAACCAATTTTTTGGACTTGGGAAATACCGTCCTAAAACCACCGAGTTTTACCTTCAAAATGCCCTCGAAGCGCTCATGTCAGGAAACCCCATAACCCCTGCCCGAACCGAAGCAGTAGGTTGCCTGATTAATCGTAAAAAAACAAACTGAAAGTTTTAGCCACAGATGTACTGATAAAAAGGGACAACTTTGCACCTTTGCAGGGATTTTATAAACCATTTTTTCTGCTATGTCTATCATTAAAGTAGCCGCAGGTACCATTAATACCACTCCATTAGCGTGGGAGTCGAATCGCAACTACATCATAAGCGCAATTGAAGAGTCTCGTCAACAAGAGATTAGCTTGCTTTGCTTGCCTGAGTTATGTATTACAGGCTACGGTTGCGACGATGCTTTTTATAGTGCAAATACCCTTGCGCAGGCTATCGAAAGTTTACACGAAATAGTTGCTCATACGGCGGGAATTGCCGTAGCTGTAGGGCTCCCTTTGAGGTTTAATAACAAATTATATAACACGGCATGTCTGATTGTCAACAAACGTATTCTTGGTTTTGCGGCAAAACAACACTTGCCTAATTACGGGCTTTTTTACGAAGACCGATGGTTTCACCGTTGGCCTGCGGGCTTACGCGAAGAGGTCAAAGTGGGTGATTTTCAATATCCTATTGGTGACTTAATTTTTGACCTATCAGGTATCCGAATTGGTTTTGAAATTTGTGAAGATGCGTGGGTAGCTCAGCGCCCAGGCCGTTTGCATTTCGACCGAGGCGTTGACATCCTCCTCAATCCTAGTGCTAGTCCGTTTGCTTTCCAAAAATTCATGACCCGTGAGCGGCTGGTGATTGATGGTTCTCGCTCATTTTCGTGTAGTTATGTGTATACCAACTTGCTGGGCAACGAAGCAGGACGTCTTCTTTTTGACGGCGATGCCATGATTGCCAGTGATGGGGCGCTGTTGGCATCAAGCCCACGGTTTGGCTATGCCGATTATTACATCACTTCGGCGGTCATAGATACCGATGTGACCCGCCTTTCACATTCGCAAATAAAATCCCCTGTTCCTGGAGGTAATTGGAAAGTGACAGACACCTTCCAATGGCACGAAGTAGCACCCGCGTATCAAATGGCGGATTTAGAGCCATTCGAACGTGGTGGGTATTTAAAAGAAGAAGAGTTTGCGCGAGCGGTATGCTTGGCACTGTTCGATTATTTGAGAAAATCCCGCTCGTACGGTTTTACAGTATCGCTTTCGGGTGGAGCTGATTCCTGTGCTTGCGTGGCATTGTGTGGCTTGATGATTCGTTTGGCGGATGAAAGTATTGGTCTCGAAGCGTTCAAACAAAAACTGGAGCATATCAAAAAGATAACTTTGATGCAAAAGTAAATATGAAATTAAATTATAATCTTTTTACAAAAAAAGGTGATTTATTAGCAGATTTTTTAAATGGGCATTTTTTGGAAAATGATTTTACAAGGCTAGTAAAACAGTTTGCAAATACTGATTTAACAAAGGAAGTTTATGAAACTTCAAAACTAAATACAAAAATAGATGATAAAGTTTTAACTTCTAATCTTTTCATGCAAAGTCAAAGAAGTAAAATAGAGGTTAATAATTCAAAAATTGATTTGGAAAAAAATATTATTTCTGCAAAAATTGATACTGAAATTAAAGATAATAAATTTTCTGTTAGTTTAGAAAATGATTTACATAATCCTGCTCTTTCATTTGATTTAAAAGATGTTTTGCAAAAAAATATTGATAAATTAGGTGAGAAATTAAATAAATTTTTAGGAAAGTAAAAAAAGAGCTAAGCTCTTTTTTTATTTAATAGTAAAAGAGTAACTCCTATAATTGCGGCACTAATAGAACTAGCAAAAATACCAATCTTCACAGCACTTACAATTGATTCATCCATAAAAGCTAAATGAGAGATAAAAATTGACATTGTAAATCCAATTCCACCTAAAAATCCAACGGCTAATATCTCACTCCACGTTACATTTGCAGGTTTTGTTGCAATTCCTAAATAATTTGCAAGATAAGTAAATAGAAAAATTCCAATAGGTTTACCAAGTACAAGACCAAGAGCAACACCTAAAACTATTTGTTTATGTTCAATTACGCTTGAGAAATCAATAATAACTCCTGCATTTGCAAGTGCGAAAAGAGGCATTATTACAAAAGCACTAAAATTGTGTAAAGCATGTTCAAGTTTTACTAAAGGTGCTTTGTAATTATCGGATTCGATTTTAATAACTTTTTTTTGTTTTAGTGGAATTGTAAATGCAAGTAAAACTCCTGCAATTGTCGAGTGAATTCCAATTTTATGAACAAAAATCCATAAAAAAACACCTAAAACTAAATAAGGAAGAAGTTTTTGAACATTAAAATAGTTTAAAGCTAATAAAAGAGTATAGATAACTATTGCATGAATAAAAAATAGATAGTTTATTTCACTTGTATAAAATATTGCAACAACAACTATAGCTCCAAGGTCATCTACAACGGCAAGAGTTACTAAAAATAATTTTAGAGACATACTTACACGATTTCCCAAAAGTAGTAAAATACCTAAAGCAAAAGCAATGTCTGTAGCCATAGGAACTCCAAAGCCTGTTGGATGTTCTTTGTTCAAAGCTAGATAAATAACAGCAGGAATAATCATTCCACCAATTGCTGCAATTATTGGGAAAGATGCTTTTCTTACACTTGAAAGTTCACCTATTAGCATATCTCTTTTTATTTCAAGACCAACTACAAGAAAAAATATTGCCATTAAAACATCATTTATCCAGTGAAGCGTACTCATTGAAAAGCTATTTTCAGCAAAACTTATAGAAATAGGGCTTTTTAAAATCTCAAAATAAAAATCTGAGTAACTAGAATTTGCAATAATTACAGCAAATACAGTAACTGCAAAAAGTATAAATCCACTTAATGTTTCAATAGATATGAAATTTTTTATAAAATTATATTTCTCTTTTACTTTTAAAATTTGTTGGAATTGTCGATTGCTAAAAAAATTATTATTCATTATAGTTACACTCCTTACATTTTCCTTTTAAAATGATAGTATCAATTCTGTATCCATCTAAAGAGAAATTTGGTTTATCATAAATGCACTCAATAGTTGAGCAATTTGAACAGATAAAATGAATATGCTCTTTATCTTTGATTTCAAAATATCTTTTTTTATCATTTGATTCAAAAGAGTTTATAAGGTTTTGATCTTCAAAGAAACTTAT